>NZ_FMXO01000004.1 GCF_900104215.1 Desulfonatronum thiosulfatophilum
CGCTTGTGGCGCATCGTCCGCCATTATGTGTCCAAAGCCATTGCCGCACTGGATCTGAAGAGCCTTAAGGCTGTCGGCCTGGATGAGACGGCCTCCAAACGCGGACACAACTATATCACCGTTTTCATCGACCTGGACCGGACCGAAAAACCTGTGATCTTCGCGACCCCCGGCAAAGGCAAAGAAGGCCTGGCGAAGTTCTGTTCGTTCATTGAGGCGCACGGCGGTCATCCCGATAACCTCATCGAGGTTGTCTGCGACATGTCGCCAGCTTTCCTTTCGGCCATTGAGAAAGAATTCAAGGCCGCCAAGGTCACAGTAGACTGGTTCCATGTGGTCCAACTCTTCACCAAGGCTGTCGATGATGTCAGAAAGCTGGAGGCTAAGCAGACCAAACTGCCGGAGCATACCCGCTGGACCGTGCTCAAAGGCGGGGAAAAAGGACGCACAGATGGCCAAAAGAACGCTCTGCTGGAACTCGTCGAGCAGGGCTTCGCCACCGCAAAAGCATATCGGGTCAAAGAACTCCTGCGCTGGATCCGACAGGCCGAAACAAAGCAGGCCGCAAGATGGCGCATTACCCATTTTCTCAAGCATGCTGCTGAGTATGCAATCAACTGTCCGCTCCTGGAGCCCGTAAGGAGCGCTCTTGCCAGCTTTGAAAGGCATTTGCCGCGTATCATTAACCGTTGGCATTCCTTGCATACCAATGCACGACTTGAGGGCTTCAATGGCTTGTTCCAGGCAGCGAGGGCTCGGGCTCGAGGTTATCGAAACGTGGAGAATTTCATCATGATAGTCTACCTAATCGCGGCTCCGATTCAGATCTTGATAACATCATGAATTCCACATCAAACGTCGAAGAACCCGTCTTCTTTCCAAACGGTTTCCATACGCAGTGTACTACAAGGTCGAAGGGGAAACGGTCCACGTCTGGGCTGCGTTGGACTGCCGTCAGGATCCAGCGAAGATCAAAGTCCGACTGACAGAGACTCGAACATCACCCTGAACCCTCTATTGGGCCATACGAAACTCCAAGTGGTCGCCGCATCAGGAGTAGCACCCACACGAGATTTTAAAGCTGCAATTGCCGAAGTGGATGCGAATCCATACGGTGCATGGACAGTGAATGGTGCTGAACTGCCACAAATCACAGGCTGTCAGATCTGTGACCTCGGCTTTACTCCAGCAACGAACTTCCTTCCAGTTCGGCGACTGGCTTTGCGCATTGGTGAAGAAGCGCAAGCGCACGCCGCTTACCTGACTTTCCCTCAGTTGAGGTTTGAGGTGCTCCCACAGCGCTACAAGCGAATTTCAGACACTGAATACGAGTACCAGTCGCCAGGCGTCGGCTATAGTGGAACGCTGGTGTTTTCCGCGCAAGGGGTCATCGTCAGCTACCCCGGTCTGTTTCTCATTGAACATGTTGAAGTGGATGCTGGGAGCATGGATGTCTGGTTTTGATTCAGCTTTGATTTAACCATTTCATTGCCGCATCACGTTCGCCGTACGGAAATTGCCTGATTTCAGCTGCCACGAAATGATCGACCAGATGGTCGGCAACTTCGCCTATTGGCGAGTCTGTGACAATGGCCACCTTGTCGATTTCGCGGTGGTGGTTGCGGACGAATCGAATGTGACGCAGAGCCGCTGCCGTATCCGTCCATCCTGGAAAGTCCGCGGTTTCGATCAGCAGACCGCGGAGCCCGCCGCTTCGTTTGATAAAAGGATCTACTTTTCGAGCCAGAATTTCGAAATCCTCTTCCCGGAGCGGACCGGAAGGCCGAACATGGAGCACGGATCGTTGTTCATCAAGCGTGTGCTCGATCATCATCCTTCTCCTTACGAATCTTGTTATCGTTACGATTAATGTTGAACTTCTGGTCGGAACTTGGACGACAAACATCATCCATCTTTACAATTAATCATTTGCTCTGCCCATGTCTCACATCAACAACAACAGACTCAACGCCATGACCATCATACCGATGATCAGAGCGTAGATCGGCGTATGGCCCTGGTCGTATTCCTTGGCTGCGGGGAAAAGTTCGTCGATGGAAATGAAGACCATGATTCCGGCGACTCCGGCGAAAACCAAGCCGAAAACCGTGTCCGAGAAGAAGGGGCGCAGGATCAGGTAGCCGATCACGGCGCCAAGAGGTTCGGCCAGGCCGGAAAGCAAGGAGAGCCAGAAGGCCTTTATTCTGCTTCCCGTGGAATAGTAGACGGGCACTGCTATGGCGATGCCTTCGGGGATGTTGTGCAGGGCCACGGCTATGGCAATGGCCACGCCCAGGGTCGGATCGTGCAGAGTGGCGAAAAATGTGACCATGCCTTCCGGAAAGTTGTGGATGGCAATGGCCAGGGCAGCGAAGACACCCATCCGGTGCAGCTTGCGGTTTGCTATGCTCGGCTGCATCTCGCTTATGGACCGGACATGGTGGGGATTTTCATATTCCGGAACCAAACGGTCGATGATGCCAATGAAAAAGATCCCGGCAAAAAAGGCCCCGGCCATGAGCCAAGCGGCGGCATGCTCACCGTGGACCGGTTCAAGCAGTTCCAGGGCTTCCGGAAGCATTTCCACAAAGGAAATGTAGATCATAACGCCGGCGGAAAATCCCAGGGCCGCGGCCAGGAACATCTTGTTTTCCCGGCGGACGAATATGGCCAGAAAGCTGCCGAAGCCGGTGGACAGTCCGGCAAATGTGGTCAGGGCAAACGCCAACAACAAATTGTTTTCCATGGTCAACGCACTCTCAGGGTCTTGTAGATTTGGTCGATATCCAGGTGCTGCCGAACATGATCCGCCAACCGGTCCAGGGCGGGCTCCAGGTCCCAGCCCTGGACCCCGCACAGGGGATCAGCTCCCTTCACGGCCAACATGTTGTTCAGGAGCCAGTGTCGGAAGGAAGTGTTGTCGAAAATGCCGTGCAAATACGAGCCCCAGATGGGCCCGTCACGCCGGCCATAGCCGATGTTCTGCCCGTCGGCGTTCCTGATGATAGGGACCAGCTCAGCGGCATGCCCGGACTCCCGGACAGCGGATCGGCCGTGATGGATCTCATATCCTGCAACTTCGAGGCCGGAAGGAAGGTGGACCGCGGCTGTCCGGCACAGTGTCTTGGAAGACTCCAGGCTGGTGGTCATGGAAAGCAGTCCCAGTCCGGTAACGGACTGCGTGGTCGAGGACTCGAGGCCATGGGGATCGTGGATCACTTCGCCGAGCATCTGGAATCCGCCGCAGATGCCGATAAGCTGGGTTGGCGCAGATGCGGTTAAATCCAGGATGGCCGCGACCAGGCCACGTTCGCGCAGAAAGGCCATATCCGCCATGACGTTCTTGGTGCCGGGCAGGATGAGCAGGTCCGGATTTCCCAAATCGTTGGCGGTGCGGACCAGGCGCAGCGAAACCGAGGGCTCCGCGGCCAGGGGATCAAGATCCGTGAAATTGGAGATGTGGGGGAGGTCCAGGCAGGCCACGTCCAGCACTGCATCCTCTAAAGCCCGTTTTTCGGTTCGCGGAGGGCTCGAATGAAACAGCCGGCCCTGCTTGAAGCCCACGGAGTCCTCCTCGGGCAGGCCCAGGTCCGCAAGGTACGGCACGACCCCGACCATGGGTCGGCCAGTGCGGCGGGTGATCCACTCCAGGGCCGGATCGAGCAGGGAGCGTTGCCCGCGGAACTTGTTGATCACCAGGCCGCGGACCATCTCCCGTTCCCAACCCTCCAACGTGTCCATGGTTCCGCTCAGCGCGGCGAAGACCCCGCCCCGGTCGATGTCGCCGACCAGATAGACGGCGGCCCCGGCGTGGCGGGCCATGGTCATGTTCACCAGATCGTGACGCTTCAGGTTGATCTCCGCCGGGCTGCCCGCGCCTTCGAGAACCATGACGTCGTGCTCCGCGGCCAGACCGTCATATGCCTCATGGACGACGCTCCGCAGCTTTTCCTTGGCTCGGATGTAGTCCGATACGCTCATGTTGCCCTGGGGACGGCCCAGAACGATGACCTGGGATCCGGTCTCGGAATTGGGCTTGAGCAGGACCGGATTCATCCGGCGATCCGCTTCCAGGCCGCAGGCCTGGGCCTGGAGCATCTGGGCCCGGCCGATCTCCCCGCCGTCCGGAGTGACGCCGGAATTCAGGGCCATGTTCTGGGCCTTGAAGGGGGCCGGAGAAAAACCGTCCTGGCGCAGGATCCGGCACAGAGCTGCAGCAAGCAGGCTTTTTCCGGCATCCGAACCAGTGCCCTGGAACATCAGGGCTGGAGTCGGACTTTTGCTGATCCGGGAGGGGCGGTTTCCAAGAAAAATTTCCGACAATGCGTCGCAAAGCCTTTGGTTTTCCTCGGGCAGGCGCACGGCCACCCGGAAATAGCGTTCATCCAGTCCAGAAAAATTGGAGCAGGTCCGGATGGTGATGCGCTGTGCCAGCAGCTTTTCCGCCAGCTGAAGGGCGTTGAACCGGGAGTGAGTCGTGCGGCAGAGCAGAAAGTTTGCAGCCGAGGGATAAACCCGCAGGTCCGGCAGCCGGGCCAGGGTCTGAGCCAGTTCCGTCCGCTGAGCATTGTTCCGCTCACGACTGAGCTGCTGAAATTCGAAATCCGCCAGACAGGCTGTTCCGGCAAGCTGGGCCAAAGTGTTCACGGACCAGGCAGGACACATAGCCATGTAGCGCAGGACGAGCTGGGCGTTCATGGCCGCCAGACCGATGCGCAGACCGGGTATTGAGTAGAATTTGGTCAAAGAGAGCAGGACGATGACGTTGTCCGGTCGGTCTCTGGTCATGCGATCCAGATCGGGTACGAAATCGGCAAAAGCCTCATCAACGATGAACCAGCTGCGGGGGTGAGCCCGGGCCACGCGGCGCAGGGTCTCGGGACATACGGTGCGGCCCGTGGGATTGTTAGGCTGGCCAAGCAGTACCAAGGCGGGCTCGTGCAGTCTGTTTTGCAGCTCCTCCCAGTCCAGATTGAATCCGTTGTCCTGGTTCAGGGGCATGTGCTCGATCTCGAGGCCGTGAGTCTCACAGGCTCCATGGTAGTCGCCGTAGGCCGGACCGGGAACGACTGCCCGGTTCAGCCCCAGAAGCGGAGGCAGTCGGAAAAGGATCTCAGCAGTACCGTTATCCGCGATAAGTTCCTCTACGGGAATTGTGTGCCGTCTGGATGCGGCCTGGAGCAGGTCATGGCAGTCCGGATCAGGATAGTGAGTCAATGATGCCATGTTGTCCCGGATGAGCGCGGAGAGCCATTCCGGCGGACCAAAGGGATTCATACTGGCCGAAAAATCGAGAATGCTCTCCGGGCGGCAGTTCAGTTCCCGGCTCAAGCGCCAGATATTACCGCCGTGTGCTTGGATATTCATGTTGTTCATTTGGGGGCGTGGAAGATGGTTCGTCAATATTGTGGTCCGTGTATGCGTAGAGGAACATGGACTGCAAAAAAATGTCGATCAAGAACTTGACTGCTAATTTTTGATGTTTACGTGCTGGATCGATCACAAAATATCTTCATTCAGGAGGAAAAAGATATGG
Organism: Desulfonatronum thiosulfatophilum; assembly: GCF_900104215.1. Lineage (NCBI taxonomy): Bacteria > Pseudomonadati > Thermodesulfobacteriota > Desulfovibrionia > Desulfovibrionales > Desulfonatronaceae > Desulfonatronum > Desulfonatronum thiosulfatophilum. The sequence goes on from NZ_FMXO01000004.1 coordinate 5,537, forward strand.
TAATCGACACGAGTCCTTTTTACGGCGGCATGGACAATTTCGACAGGGTCTTTAACGAGCTTTGGGGGCCGTTGAACATCAGTCAACGCAAGGTTGCCTATCCTCCGTTGAATATCAGCGAGGATACCGATGCCATTTACGTCCGCTGTGAAATTCCAGGCGTGAACATCGAGGACATCGACCTGACTTTTACCGATTCGACCCTGGTGATCAAGGGAGAACGCAAAATTGAAAAAGGAAAATACTTTCGCCAGGAACGGCCCACTGGTCATTTTCAGCGGGTGGTGAACGTCAATGCTCCCATTGTCGTTGACCAGGTCAAGGCCATTGCCAAAGATGGGCTTCTGGAAATCCGTCTGCCCAAGTCCGAGGACACCAAACCCCGTAAAATTTCCATCGACCTGCAGTAGGCATCAGGAGGAACAACATGAACAAGGATATCGTACAAAGCGAGGCCAAAGGGCTGCCCAGGATGAAGCCGGCCACCGACATCCTGGAAACCGGCGACGGGTTTTTTATTTATGTTGATATGCCGGGCGTCAGCAAGGAAGAATTGATAATTGATCTTTCCGACGACGAATTGCGCATCGGCGGCAAATCCACCTACCAGGGCGTGACAAACGAGAACCGCATTCATGTCGAATTCGGCAATGTGGAATATACGCGGGCATTCACGCTTTCGCATATCGTTGATCGGGAAAAGATCAAGGCGACCTTGAAAAATGGCGTACTGGAGCTGCATTTGCCGAAAGCCGAAAAAGCGCTCCCGCGCAAGATTCAGGTTGAGGCGGAATAAATTACAAGAAAATTCTCAGATAGAAGGATTATTGAATTGCAGGAGGTGTTTCATGTTGGAACGTTATTATCCCGCTTTGCGCTCCAAAAGGCAGACAGAGGGAACACGACAATCAGATATTTTCAGCATGATGGAACCGTTTTTCATGTCCTCGATGTCCCCGGGTTCCTCCTTCGGAGACATTATGCCGGCAGTGGATATTTCTGAAACTCCGGAAGCAGTCCTGGTCGATGTCGAATTGCCGGGAATCTCGCCGGAAAATGTGGATCTTCAGGTTGAAAACAACTACCTCATTTTGCGAGGAGAGAAAAAATCCGAGCACGAGGAAAAAAAGGAAAATTCCGTCCACAAGGAATGTTCATACGGCTGTTTCAGCCGCTCAATCCCCATGCCCACCGAGATTCAGGCCGACAAGGTTACCGCGAAATTCAAAAACGGCGTCCTCAAGGTCACCCTGCCCAAGGGCGAAAAGGCGCAAGCAAAACGCATATCAATTGAAAACTGAGGAGCTTTCGGCTCTTCAGCATATCCGGGCGGATCATCAATGATCCGCCCATTTTTTTGGTCGTACGGTTCAAGCATGCTTGTGCAAATGCATAAATGCAAACCGCCCGCTCCCGTCGTCGCTCAAGGCTCGGAGCTCGCCAAGAAAATAATTTTGAAAAGCAGGGGAAGAGCTGTTTTCAAAAGGATTGCCGCACCCTTGCGGGAGACAAGAAAAAATCGTCGTCAGCGTGAAGCCTTTTGCCTTCCGCATCTTTCTTGGCGGAAGTCAAAAAAATCCTTCTTTGCGTCTCCGTGCCTCGAGCGAAGCGGGTAAAAAAAGCACGTTCAGTCGAATCATTAACTTCACCTTGATTTAAGACGGCAATTATCATGGCAAACGGATATTCAGTTCAGATCAGGGGGCGGATCATGACCTGGCTTCCAGCAGTCATTCCTTCCTGATTTTCGGGGATTTCCATGAGTCCGTGCGCTTGAAGCAGGGTTTTGAGCAGTCCGGACTTGCCCAGGACCGGCGTGGCCCACAGCTGGTTTTGGGCATCCTGTTCCAGGGAGACGCGGATAAAGTCCGTGCGGCCCTGCCGGGAAGCCACGTTGCGGTTCAGTTTCGCCGGAACGCTCGCTGTCGGCCCGATGGCGAACGGCCGTTCATGTCCGCCAAGATGGGCCAGAAAGGGCATGACCAGCACCTGCATGACCACCTGGGCGCTGGCAACCTGGCCGGGCAGCCCCAATACGGCCTTGTCTGCCGCGGCGGCCAGAATGGTCGGTTTGCCCGGGCTCATGGCGATTCCATGCGCCAGAATGCGACTGCCGGGAATGCTTTGCATCGCCTCAAGGGTATGGTCGCGAGTGCCCACGGAACTGCCGCCGGAGATGATCACTACGTCGCAGTCTTCCAGGCCGCGTTTCAATGCAGCGGTGAGGGCCTCGAGATTGTCCTCAACCAGACCGAGCCGCAGGGCCTTGGCTCCGGCGGCGACCGCCAGGGCCGAGAGGGTGTGGGAATTGACGTCACGCACCAGGCCCGGGCGCACCGGCTCGTCAATCCCCACCACCTCGTCGCCGGTGGAGATGATGCCCAGGGTAACATGACGGTGGACGAGGACCCGGGAATAACCCAGAGCCGCCAACAGGCCGATCCTGGCACCGTCGAGCCGGGTTCCGGGCGCAAGGACGTTTTCTCCGGCCTGCACATCCTCGCCGCGCAGCATCACGTTGTCCCAGGGCGACAGGGACTTGCGGATTTCGATGGTGTCGGAACCGAGTTCCTGGGTCTGTTCGACCATGACCACTGCGTCCGCCTCTGGGGGAAGACATCCTCCCGTGGTGATTTTCGCGCAGTGGCCCGGTTCAAGAGAAATGTCCGAAGGATTCTGGATCTCCACGGCAAAGGCCAGATCCAGGTACGCCGGGTTGGACTCGGAAGCGCCAAAGGTATCGGCTGCCCGGACCGCATAACCGTCGACGCTGGATCGGTGCGCCTGGGGCAGGTCGTCCCTGGACGTGATGGTTTCGGCCAGGGACATGCCGAATGCCGCGGAAAGTTCCCGCTCCTGAACGGGCGCCTTGGGGAACGTGGCCAGGAGTTTGGTGAACTCCGCAACGGATACGACCTGAAAAAAGGATTCCTTCACGATTCCTCCAAGTGAATGTCGATGGTTCCGGGGGCATATCCCTTCAATTGGCAGAGCATGCCCCTGATGGTCGAAGCCATGATCGTGGCCACGAATGGGTTCATGGCCAAGGGAACTTTGTTGACGGTGATGGAAAAGGAATCCTGGACTGCCCGGCATTCATCCGGATCGGCTTTGCCGGCCACCACGTCCCGAGCCAGTGCGCCACAGTCATCCCGGCCGCAGGCTCCGCAATTCAGAGCGGGCAGAAGAAATCCGCGCTGGAGGACAAGTTCGGCAACTTCCTCGATATCTTTTAGCACCGGGAGCTTGGGCGGGCCTTCATGGGCCCAGGTGCCGAGGGCCAATCCGTTGTCCAGGGCGGCAAGGCTGTCTTGAGGGTTGTCTTGGGGATCGTCGCCCGCATCCGGGTTGCGGGGCAGAAGGATTCTCGGAAGAAAATCCAACGACTTCCCACCTTCCACCAGCAGGATGTCCGCTTCCAGATGCGTCCAGACGGACATGATCGGCATGGATCTGGGAAGGACGATCATGGTCTGTTCCGGATTGATTCCCGCCACCGGACATCCCGTACTTGCCAGCTTTCCGGTATCCGTGTGACCAAAATCAAACCCGTGACGGCTGCTCTTGATAATGCCCACTCGGTGGCCCGTGGCGCGTAAATGCTCGGCGACCTTGGCCACCAGCGTGGTTTTGCCGGAATTATGATAGCCAACGAAGCTCATGGCTCGTGTGGTCATCGCTTGCACACTCCTTTGAAGATGAAGCCGGTTTCGATTCAATTTCGCCACTTGCAGGCCGTGCTGCCCATGCAAGATACCAAAAACACCATTGGCGGCAACAGACTCGTCAATCCGTTTTTTTGACAGTGCCTGTTGATTACGCTAAAAAATTCAGTTTCTCTTTAGGCGATATCATTTTTGCGAGCACCTCATGATGCCGATCCCGGCGCACATCCCTTGTGCGTTGACGGCAGCCCTTCAGTCTCGGTATCAAACCCCTTTTTAGCGAAGGACATTTTTCATGACGACGATTCAGAGCGGAAAAGGTTTCTACGACCTTTTTCCGCCGAAAAGCGATCAGTTCACAGCCATTGAAAATACCGCCCGCGATGTTTTTTCCCGCTATGGATGTCGGGAGCTGCGCACCCCCCTGGTCGAATACACGGAACTTTTCGTGCGCGGGATCGGGGACGAGACCGACGTGGTGCAGAAGGAGATGTACTCCTTTCCGGACCGCAAGGGACGTTCCTTGACCCTTCGTCCCGAGGCCACCGCCGGGGTGCTTCGGGCGTGCATCGAGCACAAGCTGTTGCGCAAGGACGAGATCCTCAAATTTTTCACCCTGGGGCCCATGTTCCGCTATGAACGTCCCCAGATGGGCCGCCAACGCCAGTTCCATCAGATCAACGTCGAAATTCTCGGCTCGGCATCCCACCTGGTGGATGTGGACATGCTGTTCATGCTGCATCGCTTCCTGTCGGAAATAGGCCTGACCGGACTGGAATACGAGCTGAACAGTCTGGGATGCCCCCAGTGCCGTCCGGCGTTTCGCTCCGCCCTGGATAATTATCTCAAGGACGTTCAGCATGACGACCTGTGTGCCGACTGTCAGCGCCGGATGCACACCAACCCCTTGCGCGTCCTGGACTGCAAGGTTCCGGGTTGCCGGGAGATTGCCAAGAACGCCCCCGTGATCACGCAGAACAATTGCGAGCCGTGCCGGGTGCACTTTGACGCGGTGGTTTCCTTGCTGGACCGTTCCCTGCTGAAGGTCAATCTGAATCCGCTGCTGGTGCGGGGGCTGGATTATTATCAGGGGACCACCTTTGAAGTCGTTTCCACGAATATCGGCTCCCAGTCCTCCGTTGCCGGGGGCGGGCGCTACGACGGGCTGATCAGTCAGCTGGGCGGGCCGGACATGCCCGGCATCGGGTTTGCCTGCGGCCTGGAACGGCTGGTCATGCTGGCCCCTGCTCCGTCGGAACCCGGAATCGACGTCTACATCACCATGCACAGCGACTCCTTTCTGGAACAGGCGCTGGAGATCGCCCAGGTGCTGCGCGCCGCGCATTTTTCGGTGGAATTTCCCTACGTCTTTCGCAGTCTGAAAAGTCAGATGCGCTCCGCGAACAAATTGAACGCTCGTTATTCCATTATGCTGGACGAGGCGTCCTCGGCGCAATGCGAGCTGCACGTCAAGGACATGTCCAACGGCGAGCAATTCACCCTTTCCGGGTCGGAACTGCCCCTGCAGTTGCGCAAGCGGATGGGCGCTTCCCTTCAAAATTAACTTCCCTCAAGGATTGACGCACATGAATGAAATGTCGCCGCAACGAGAATGCGATCCCCTTGGCGATTGGCAACGCACCCATCACTGCTCGGAACTTCGCGCAACGGATACGGAACAGAAGACCTGCCTTATGGGCTGGGTCCAGTTTCGCAGGGATCACGGGGGGCTGATCTTTATTGATCTGCGTGATCGGCATGGCCGGACCCAGATTGTTTTCAATCCGGAGATCAACGCCGAGGCCCATGCGCGGGCGCATGTCCTGCGGTCCGAGTATGTTTTGGCCATCCGCGGCGTTGTCCGGATGCGACCGGAAGGCATGCGCAACGCCAACCTGCCCACCGGCGACATCGAGGTGGAGGTGCAGGAGTGGAAACTTCTGAACAGCGCCAAGACGCCTCCCTTCCCCATCGAAGACCGGGTCGAAGTCACGGAATCCACACGCCTGGAATACCGTTATCTGGATCTGCGGCGTCCCCAGTGCACCCGGAACCTGATCATCCGGCACAAGGCTTCCCAGTCTTTCCGGGATTTTCTGAACCTGGAAGGCTTTCTCGAACTGGAAACCCCGATCCTGACCCGCAGCACTCCCGAAGGGGCCCGGGATTTTCTGGTACCCAGCCGCATCAGCCCCGGCTCTTTTTTCGCCTTGCCCCAGTCCCCGCAGCTTTTCAAGCAACTCTTCATGGTCGCGGGCATGGATCGATACTACCAGGTGGTGCGCTGTTTTCGCGACGAAGACCTGCGAGCGGATCGTCAGCCTGAATTCACCCAAATCGATCTGGAGCTTTCCTTCGTGGACCAGGAGCAGGTGATGCAGCTTGCCGAGCGCATGATCCGCCATGTCTTCAAGCAGACCCTGGATCATGCACTGCCTGATCCGTTTCCCCGTCTGACCCACGAGCAGGCCATCCGCGACTACGGGGTGGACAAGCCGGACATCCGGTTCGAGTTGCTTTTGCATGATGTGACGGACATCGTCCGTAATTCCAACTTCCGACTGTTCGCGTCTTCCGAGCTGGTCAAGGCCTTGGTGCTGCCTCAGGGCGCCGGTCTGTCCCGCAACGACATCGACCAGTTGACGGAATTCGTGAAAATCTACGGAGCTCAGGGACTGGCCTGGATCAAGATCAAGGCGGACGAGTGGCAGTCGCCCATTGCCAAATTCCTTTCCGAGGAGGAGCGCGCCGGACTGGTTCAGGCGCTGAGCCTGAAAGAGGGCGATATCGTCTTTTTCCAGGCCGGAGTCCCGGACATGGTCAATGCGGCCCTGGGCAACCTGCGGCTCGAACTGGCGCAACGATTCAAGCTGATCGACGAGGCGGTCTTTCAACCGGTCTGGATCACCGATTTTCCGCTTCTGGAACACGATCCCGAGGCCAAGCGCTGGGTGGCCCGCCACCATCCCTTCACCAGTCCCCAGGAGGGGCATGACCGGGTGATGATCGAGGAACCGGCAAAAGCCCTTGCCAAGGCCTATGATCTCTGCTTGAACGGATACGAGATCGGCGGGGGATCCGTCCGGATCCATTCCGCCGAGCTGCAGGAACAGATGTTCGCCGCGCTGGGCATTGCCCCGGACGAGGCCCGGCGGCAGTTCGGCTTCCTGCTCAAGGCCCTGGAATTCGGCGCGCCGCCCCATGCGGGCATTGCGTTCGGACTGGACCGGCTGATCATGATCATGACCCAGTCCGCATCCATTCGTGACGTGATCGCCTTCCCCAAGACGCAAAAGGCATCCTGCCTAATGACCCAGGCCCCCTCGGGCGTTTCCAACGTGCAGTTGCGCGAGCTTGGGCTGAAGGTTCGTGAAGCGGTGAAATAATGGCCAAGATTCGTCCCATTCTGAGCTATCCGAATCCGATCCTGGCCCAGGTCGCGAAAGATATCGAAACCGTCACGCCGGAGATCTGCCGGTTGGCCGAGGACATGCTGGAAACCATGTATGATAAGGAGGGGCTCGGTCTGGCCGCTCCACAGGTCGGAGAATCCTGCCGACTGGTTGTCATCGACATATCCGGCCCGGAAAAGCGGGAGGAGCCGCTTGTGCTCGTAAATCCGCGAATCGTCTCTCAGGAAGGCCAAGTCGACTCCAGCGAAGGTTGCCTGAGCGTTTTGAACTATCGAAGCAAGGTCCAACGGGCGGAGAAGATCCGCCTGCAAGCTCTGAATCTTGAGGGGCAACCCGTGGAAATGGAAATGGACGGCATGCTGGCCATCTGCCTGCAACATGAACTCGATCATCTGAACGGCGTGCTGTTTATCGACCGGATCAGCCGATTGAAACGCTCCCTATACGAGCAGAAGTTGAAAAAATGGATCAAGAAAGACAAGCTCCCCTGAATGTCGTTTTTTTCGGTACCCCGCCTTTTGCCGCCCGGATTCTGGATGATATCGCCGGTGATCCTGACGTGCTCGTCCAGGCCGTGGTCACGCAACCGGACCGCCCCTGCGGTCGGGGACGGGTCTGCAAGCCGTCCGCGGTCAAGGAAACGGCATTGGCGAGGGGATATCCGGTTCTGCAGCCGACGACCCTCAAGGATGCAGCGGTTCACGCGGAGCTTGACGCCTATCGGTCCGATTTCTTCATCGTGGCCGCTTATGGTTTGATTTTTCCCGAGGCCGTCCTGGAACTGCCCCGCCATGGCTGTCTGAACGTCCATGCCTCGCTCCTGCCGCGCTACCGCGGAGCGTCCCCCATTCAGGCCGCCTTGCTGGCCGGTGATCATGTTACGGGCATCACCATCATGCGCATGGCCAAGGGCATGGATACAGGACCCATTCTACTTCAACGGGCCATGGGCATCGACATCAACGATACCGCGCAGACCCTGCATGATCAGCTTGGCGAGCTGGGCGGGCGATTTCTGCTGGAAAGTCTGGCCCGCCACCGGAAAGGAACGTTGATCGCCCAGGAGCAGAATCATGCCCTGGCCAGCTATGCTCCGCGATTAACCAAGGACCAGGGGCTTATCAACTGGAACCAGCCTGCTCGCACGGTGCACAATCACATCCGGGCTATGCATCCCTGGCCCGGAGCCTATTTCTATCTGCCCGGAGGGCAGCAGCCGCCTCGCAAGGTTGCCGTGCATCCCGGCAAAGTTGGCGAGCCGTTACCCGAGGGAACGCATGCGCCGGGATCATTCATCGGGATACAGAACGGAATGCTGGCAATCGCCTGCCAGGATAAGACCTACCTTGTCGAGTACCTGCATCCTTCGCACGCCAAGCGCATGGATGCCTTGGCGTTTCGATGCGGCTATCTGCAGCAGTTGCTGCCCGGCGACAATATCTGTGAAACTCTGCGTGAACCTACGGAGCCTTGATGCCGTTGCATCCCTCGTCTCCACCCCATAAATCAGGTCCTGGGGAAGACCTGACTCTCGAAAAAGCCTCGGATCCCAGAAAACGTCTGTTTATCGGGCTGATACTGGGTGCCTCCGTTCTCCTGAGCCTGTTCTTGGTCATTCTCTGGGTCATTCCCTACATCGGGCTGAAAAATATCCACGCCTTTGCTCCGATTGTTCTCGCGGTCGCTCTGCTGGCTCTGATCTCCATGATCATGTGGTCGTCCATCGGCCTCGTCCTGAACATTCTTCTGGGCAGGAGCTTTCCGCTCAGTTCTCGGTTCCGAGGCATCACCATCAAGCTCTTCCTGCCATTGATGACCCTGTTGGGGCGGTTTTTCAACATTCCCAAGGATGATATCCGGCTTTCGTTCATCAAGGTGAACAATGAACTTGTGGCCTCGGAACGGGGGCGGTTCCAGCCTCATGAAATTCTTCTGCTCCTGCCCCATTGCCTGCAAAATTCCAGATGCCCCAGGCGGCTGACCTACGACATCAAGCACTGCAAACGATGCGGCGAATGTCCCATTGACGGCCTGCTCGGTCTGTCCGAGAAATACGGGATCAAGATTGCTATTGCCACGGGCGGGACCATTGCCAGGCGCATCGTGGTCCAGAACAAGCCCAAGCTGATCATTGCGGTGGCCTGCGACCGCGATCTATCCAGCGGCATCCAGGATACCTACCCCATTCCCGTCTACGGAGTCCTGAACCAGCGTCCCTTCGGCCCTTGCCTGGACACTCTGGTCGACCTGCCCAATATCGAATCCGCCCTGGAACGCTTTTTGGCCGCTCCGGCCAAATCCTGATGTCAGGTTCTAGATATGGCGGCATCCCGTACTCCCCCAGCCAGATTTGTCGCCCTCCAGGCTCTGCAGCAGACCCTGCAGCAGGGCAACGACCTGCAGTTCGCCCTGGATTTTCAACTCCGCCGGCTGCATGTTTCGGGCAAGGATGCGAATTTGGCCACGGAACTTTGTTACGGATACCTCAGGAATAAGGGACGCGTCGCCTTTTGCCTGGAGCATTTCCTGCAAAAGCCCGGAAAGCTGCCGCCGCTGTGCCGCACGGCCTTTGAACTGGCCACCTACGAAACCCTGTTTCTGGAGCGGATCCCGGAGTTCGCCACCAGATCATGGCTTGCCAATCTGGTGCGTCAACAATGGGGCTCCGGGCTGACCCGCCTGGCCACGGCCTACATGACGAACATCTTCAAAAATAAAGCTGCCCTGAACGCGTCGGAGTTTTACCAGAAAAACGCATCTGATGCTCGGGCCTTCCTGAGCGCGTTCTATTCTTTGCCGCTCTGGATCGTGGACTTGTGGACCGAGGCCTATGGACCTGAGACAGCGCAACGCCTTGCCGCGGCCCAGATTCATCCGGCACCGCTGGGGCTGCGGATCAATCCGCTTCATGCCGGGAAGGACGAGCTTGTCCGCCAGTACGTCGCTCTTGAGGCAGAATCCGCTGACCTGGAAATTCTGGATTCCCTCAGCGTCAGTTGCTCACGCGAAACGGCCCGACGGTTGTTCCCCGAGCTGTCCGCGGACATCAAGGCAGGGGCGATTTCCAGGCAAAGCTTGGAATCGCAAAGGATATTGAAGGAGTTGGGCGCTGGTTCCTGGGGGGAACCGATCTGGGACGTGTGTGCGGGACGAGGCGGGAAGACCTGCTATCTCCTGGAACGCGGACAAAAGCAGGTCCGCGCCAGTGATCCGAACCCGTTCAGGGTGCATGGCTTGTCCAGGGAACTGGAGCGCTTGGGGCTGCCTCCCATCCCGGTCGTCGTGGCCAGGGGCGATGTCCGGCTGCCGTGGCAGAAAAAGCCCGCGACCATTCTCCTGGACGTCCCCTGCTCCGGTCTGGGGGTACTCTCTCGAAAATCGGACATCAAATGGAAACGTACGCCAAAGGACATCCCTCCGCTGATTGCTCTCCAGGACCAGCTCCTCCGCCAATCCGCCGAGGTGCTACGTCCTGGCGGACGCATCGTCTACATCACCTGCACGCTGAATCCGGCGGAAAATCAGGCCAGAATCGATCACTTTCTGGGCGAACATCCGGGATTCTCCATCACAAAGCGATATGAAACGCAGATTAATGACTCTGCTAGGGAATTTTTCTGGGGAGTCGTGCTGGAGAAAGGGTAGCCGTTTGAATGACCGAACTCCTCAATGAGCAGGTGCTGCGGCCGATCACGCTGCCTCCGGCTGATTCTCCAAAACTCCAATACTGGCTTCCAGCTCTTCCAAACGCAGCAACAGCTTTTCTCCCTTCTGTTCCACCTCGTGATACTCCTTGCTGAGGCGGGTGAACTCATCGGCGCGTGCGTAAGTTTCCGGGTCGGCGAGGACTTGTTCCAGCTCACTTTGGCGGGCCAGGACCTTTTCGAGATCTGATTCGACCTTGGCATATTCCTCTTTTAAGGGCTTGAGCCGACGAGACAGCGCATTGCGCTGTTCGGCTTCCACCCGTCGCCGCTCCTTTTCTTCCTGACGTGATGCTTTGATGTTCTGGGCCGGCTGGTCCACCGGGCAGTCCGGCTGTACCGCCTGCTGACGGTAGGCATCGTATTCCTCAAATCCGCGCGTGAAAACCCGCATCCCTTCGCTTCCCACAGCCCAGATCTCCTGGGCCGCCTCGGCCAGCAGGCGGCGGTCGTGGGCCACGAAAATCAGCGTGCCCGAATACTCCTCCAGGGCCCGGATCAGGGCTTCTCGGCTTTCCAGATCCAGGTGGTTGGTGGGTTCGTCCAGGACCAGAAAATTGGCCCGGGCCGCGAACAGAGAGCCCAGCAGGAGGCGGCTTTTCTCGCCGCCGCTCAGACTGGCAACTGGTCGTTCCCAGTATTCCTCTCCCAACAGGAAAAGGCCGAGAATGGAGCAGGCTTCAAAGTAGGTGGCCTTGGGCCCGGCGAGACGCCGCATTTCGGACATGACGGAGGTATCGGGATTGAGGATTTCGGTCTGGTGCTGGCTGAAATACCCCATCACCGTGTTCGGGCCGATCTTGATCCGTCCGTTTCTGGGCTCAAGGTCGCCGCTGATCAGCTTGAGCAGCGTGGTCTTGCCGGCGCCGTTGGGCCCGGCCAGAGCCACCTTCTGGCCCCGGTAGAGCTGAAAGGTTAGCGGCGGCCAGAGGGGACTGCCGTCAAAAGAAAAATCGAGGTCCGCGGCTGCCAGGACGGTCTGATCGCCACGGCTCGGTTCGGGAAGCGCGAAAGAGAGCGTCCTGGCCCTGGTTTGCGGGCGTTGGTTGCGCATCTCCTCCAGTTCCTTGTGCAGTTTGTCCGTGCTTTTGAGCTTGCTCTGAGCCTGCCTAGCTTTGCTGGCCTTGTACCTGAAGCGGTCGATGAAGGCGGCCTGGTGGCGGATTTTCTCGTCAATGGCCGCGGCCTGACGTTCCCATTGCTGCTCCATCTCCTCCCGCCAAGCCAAAAACTGGGTAAAGGTCCCGGGTCGCAGGATGGGTTTGGCTTCGCCCAGATAGAGGGTCTGGGTAGCCACCTTGTCCAGGAAGACCCGGTCATGGGCCACGAAGACCAGAACGCCGTCGAAACCCAGCAGGTACTGCTCAAGCCAGGTCACGGCTTCCAGATCCAGGTGGTTGGTGGGTTCGTCCAAGAGCAGCACGTCCGCGCCAGCGGTGAGCACCCGGGCCAGCTTGGCCCGTTCGCGCCAACCGCCGCTCAAGGCTTGCAGCGGCTTGTCCAGGGCACCGTCGCTGAAGCCCAGCCCGCAGAGAATCGTCTTGGCCCGATGTTCAGGGCTGTAGCCCAGTTGATGCTCCAAAATGGTTTGTTCCTCGGCCAGTATTTTCAGGCCGGCCTCATCGCGATTCCGGACGGCATCTTCCCATCGTTGCCAGAATCCGGCCCACGACGGCAGGGCGTCCATGATCCAGGCCAGCAGCCCCCGTTCAAGGTCTCCTGTCTCCAGTTCCTGGGCGACATAGCCCAAGCGGGCGCCTGATGAAAAAATGATCCGTCCGCTGTCCGGAGCGGACTCTCCGGCCAGAATGCGCAGGAGGGTGGACTTGCCCGCACCGTTGGCGCCTACAACGGCCAGTCGGGTCCCACCCGTGATTTCCAGATTGAAGTCTTTGAAAATGTCTCGGCCGCCGTAGGATTTGGTCAGGGCATGGATGGTGAGTTTGGACATGTTTTAGCGTGTGAGTGGTTAAGTGTTAAGTTATTAAGTGGTTAAGGTAGTTATGTGGATGTAGCCGCAGAGGCTTCGCTTTCATTCGCACCGCATGATCAAAGGCCGCAGCATGTTTTGCGGCAGGAAATTTTTTGCGGTACATTCAAACCATGTCAGGAAATTCGGGCAGACTGATTATTGATCAACTTGCAACCTCGCCAAAGCGGAAGACATGGAGGAGATCATGGAACTGTCGGGCAAGAAAGTCATGGTTATGGTTGCGGAAATGTATAACGATTACGAGTTCATCTATCCCTATTACCGGCTTCTGGAGACAGGCGCCGACGTCCAGGTGGTGGGTGCAAAATCCGGAGTGGTCTATTCGGGCAAGGCCGGGACCACTGCCAAAAGCACGGCAGCCGCCGAGGACCTGAGCCCCGCGGATTTTGCCGGGGTGGTTATTCCCGGGGGCTATGCTCCGGATTTCATGCGCCGCAGCGCCGCCATGGTCGATCTGGTCCGGGAGTTGGACAAGCAGGGCAAGGTCGTGGCGGCCATCTGTCATGCGGGATGGATGCTGGCTTCGGCCAAAATTCTCCAGGGCCGGACCGTGACCTCCTTTTTCGCCATCAAGGACGACCTGATCCATGCCGGTGCGAACTGGGTCGACCAGGAAGTCGTGGAGGACGGCAAGCTGATCACCAGCCGCACTCCGGAAGACCTGCCGGCCTTCATGCGCGCGGTGATTCGGGCGATGTCCCAGGTCTGACAGGGGTTTTCGGATTAAGCGTACTTTACCGGAACGAGGTCAAAAGCATCGAACCGCCGCTTTGCTTAAGACGCCAAGGTCGCCAAGGAAAAATTTTGGAAAGCAGGGGAAAAAACTGCTTTCCAAATGGATTGCCTCCTCCCTGTCGGGAGGAAACATCGCCGACAGGCGCGAAGCCTTTCGGTTGCCGCATCTTTCCGGCGGCATCCGAAATCTCTTCTTTGCGTTCTCTGCGTCCTGAGCGAAGCGGGCGGTTAAAGATTTTAGGTGTCTATTTCATAAACAAACGCTGCAGCAACTGAGAACGGACTGCTACAGCATGTATTTGATGTCCGATATGTGCGTTGGATAAGCCCACAACAGACTTTTCAACTGCTCCCTGGTCAGGCCGAACTTCATGGCCATGGCAAAAATATTGATCATTTCCCCCGCATTGTGTCCCAGGATATGCGCTCCCAGGATCGTGCCTGTAGATTCGTTGAGAATGACTTTGTAGGCCGCGTGTTTCTGGCCGATACGCCTGGAGGACATCCATTCGGAAGCATCCCCGGCATTTACCATCAACTGGATTCCCTCCTGCTCGGCATGAGCGTGGGCCTGCTCTTCGCTCATCCCTACGGCGGCCAGCGCGGGAATGCTGAAGACCACGCTGGGAATGGCCGTATAGTCGGCGTGAACGCTGTTGCCCCGAAGGATGTTCGAGGCGGCGGTATTCGCCTCCATGTCCGCGGTGGGGGAGAGAAGGTGCTGCGTGTCCGCCACATCCCCCACGGCATAGATGGACGGATTGGATGTTTGCATGAAGGAGTTCACCTTGATGCCTCGGGGGGTATGTTCCACGCCCGCTGAGTCCAGACCGAGATCCGCAAGGTCCGGAACGCGGCCTATGGCGGCCACGGCTTTGTCCACTGAGAGGGTCTGCTGATCCGATCCGGAGATGTGCAACGTCAGCCCGCCTTCGTCTTGATCGATCTGCTTCACGCTGGATTCCCGCAGAAAGGAAATTCCCTGGGCCTGTCCGGCTTCCATCAACCGCGTGACCAGGTCTGGATCAAAGCCTCGCAGAAAGGATTTGCCACGGTGGATCATTGTGGTCCGGACCCCGGCCTGGGCACAGACATGAGCAAATTCAAAGCTGATGAACCCGCCACCGATAAAGGCGATAGAAGAAGGCAGTGCATCCAGTTCAAGAAAACCGTCGCTATCCATCAGCAGTTCGTTTCCAGGAACGGACAGTTTTCTGGGAACTGCGCCTGCGGCAATTATGAATTTATCCGCGGAATAGCCCTTTTTCTCGATGCGGATCTGATTGGGGCCGGAAAATACAGCTAGGCCGTGCGCGGTCCGTATTCCTGCATCCAGGAAGCCTTGCTCTGATCTTTCGGGGACGCTGTAGGTGAAATCACGCTTGAAACGCATCAAGGCTGCCCAGTCCAGCCGGCTTTCTCCATCAACTCCCTGGCCGTGCAATGCAGATGTCCCGTGGATCGCCTGGGCCGCGGCCACGAGAATTTTCTTTGGCTGGCATCCGCGCATGGCGCACGTGCCGCCGAAAGGTTGCTTGTCCACCACCAGGACGCTGCGTCCTGCCTTCCGGCAGGCGTGGGCGGCCGTATAGCCGGCCGTGCCTGATCCAATGACGATGACGTCAAAATGTTCCATGGCTCCTCCCGGTTGAGGATTATTCGTCCTTCAAATCGGTGATCCAGCTCATGGCCGCGGCCACAGCCGGGAAGCCGATGGTCGATGTGAGAACAATCAGGGCGTGACGCAACTCATCTGTTGTTGCTCCGGCAGCCATGGCTCTTCTGGCGTGACTGTGCACGGCGCCTTCCAGGCGCTGGGCCGCGGCTGCGCCGAGCTGCACCAGATTGACGGTTTTTTCATCCAGTGGGCCGGCATCCCGCACCGCCTTGCCAAGTTCTCTCACGGCCGACATGTAGTCTGGGTGGTTCTCCTGCAACTTCTGGAAATTCTGGGGAAGTTTTTCCGCCGACATGTTCGTCTCCTCGTGTTTGAAGATTACGGCAGCGGCGTATACTCTCATCGCAACCCTGCCAAGAAAAACGTCCGCCGACCAATGAAATCGTGCTGTCTGTCCTTGCAATCTATCAAAGAAGGAGTACGTTATCCAGCAAGGTGACGTGTGCCGATTTGCCATCAAAAACAGCAACACCGTGACAGGGCAGGTGAGAATGAACACGATGAATTATGCGTTTATGTGCGCGACTCCGCCTCCATCGAATGGATTGAAGGCGGCTGTGGTCGGGTCCGGCCCCGCCGGGCTGTCTGCCGCCGGGTGGTTGGCCTGCGCCGGCTACGAGGTTCATGTTTACGACAAGCTGCCCAAGGCTGGAGGTCTTCTGGTATTCGGCATCCCGGGATTTCGCATCCCGGCAAGGCGCATTGAAGACGCTGCCCTGAAGTTGAGCGAGGACTACGGGGTGCAATTCCATTTCTGTACCAAGGTGTGCACCCAGGACAAGGTTTGCGAATCCGGAGATGAGTTTGTCCAGGAAATGGTCAGTCTTTCCGAACTGCTCCACGAATGCGCGGCGGTGCTGATCTGTACGGGAAGTTGGCGCTCCAGGAAGCTGAATATCCATGGCGAGCACCTGCCCGGCGTCTACACGTCCCTGGAATTTTTGTTTCCGCTCCGAGCCTGCAAACTGTCTCAGAGTCAAGTGGTCGCTCCACCGGTCGAGGGACGGCGGGTTGCCGTGGTCGGCGCAGGCCTGTCCGCCGTGGACGTGGTGCAGAGCTGCCTGCGCCTGGGCGCTCAGAAGGTATACCTGCTCTACCGTAAAACCATGAATGAAGCTCCTGCAGGTCGGCTGGAAATCAAACTGCTGCGCCAGCGCGGCGTGCAATGGATGGAGCGTGTCACACCGTTGCGCATCGAAGGCGCGGAAAACGTTCAGAAGCTGATCTACCGGCAAGACGAGGAACTGCCGTCGCCGGAGTCCGGCCGATACCAGGAAGAGGAACGAGAACTGACCGTGGATCTGGTGGTGGCGGCCATCGGCGAGGTGCCCACCAATCCCTTTCCCAGGGAACTGCGCCTGGAAGACATTTCCAAAAAGGGAGAGGGCTGGCTGCAGATGACCAAGTTCGATGGGGTTTTCGTTGCCGGGGACGTGTTGACCGGACCTTCAAAAATCGGCCGGGCGATTCTCAGCGGCTTGCGGGCGGCGGAATCCCTGGATGGATGGATCAAAGCCCACGCAGGCCAAGCCGAAGCAGCCTCTGAGGAGGAAGTCCATGGCTGAGTCCAAGAAAACACTCTATATCGATTACAACTTGTGCATCGGCTGCGAAAGCTGCGAGGCGGTTTGCGGCTACCTCTACGGGCAGCCACGGATTCATATGACCAGGACCAGCGACGGGATCACCGTGCCCATCAGCTGTCACCACTGCTCCAACCCGGCATGCATGAAAGCATGCAACGTGAACGCCTTTTACCAGGACGAGGAAGGCGCGGTTCTTCTGCAGCCCAAGGCCTGCGTCGGCTGCATGGTCTGCCTCTCGGTCTGCCCGTTCGCGGCCATATCCCATTCCCGAACGGGCCCCAATCCGGTGGCCAAATGCGATCTGTGCGCCGAACGGCGGGCCAAAGGCATGATGCCGGCCTGTGTGGAAATATGTCCCTGCGGAGCCGTCCTTTACGGAAGCCCTGAAGACATCGAATCCGAACTCCGGCAGCGGGTGGCCGAGGGAATCGTCCAAGCCCACATGCACCCGGAACGTTTCGGCACCCAGGTCGGGCTGCGGGCCATGAAAAAATCGGTCAATGTGGAAGGGTATTCGGTGGGAACAGGGGAGAGTTCCGAGGATGACCGGTGATGTGATTCATCGCCGAGAGAGCAATTCGCTGGTGAACAGGGTTTCAGCCTGCAAGCGCATGGACGTGAATCAATGCGGCTGATGTCAATCCTTCCAGGTCGTATCCGCCCTCCAGTAGGGAGACGATTCGCCCCTCGGCGCTAGCATCGGCAATTTCCATGGTCATCTTTGTCAACTCGTCGAAATCTTCGGGATGCAGCCGAAAAGCTCCCAATGGATCAACGGCAAGGGCATCAAATCCCGCGGAAATGAGGACCAGTTCCGGCTGGAATTCCTTTGCCGCCGGAAGGAGCCGGTCGCGAAAAGCCTCGAGAATGGGGCCTATGCCGGTTCCGGCAGGAAAAGGGCAATTGATGGTGTAGCCCTCGCCGGCGCCTTCTCCGGTTTCCCTGGCCGCGCCGGAATAGGGAAACCAGTTGCTTTGATGGGTGCTGAAGAAGAGCACGGAAGGGTCGTCGTAAAACATTTCCTGCGTGCCGTTGCCGTGGTGAACGTCCCAGTCCACGATCAGGACCCGTTCAACGCCGTGGGTAATCTGGGCGTGGCGGGCAGCCAGCGCGATATTGTTGAAAATGCAGAATCCCATGCCCTGCTTTGGACGGGCATGATGCCCCGGAGGGCGTACAACGCAGAAGACACTGCGGATTGAGCCGTTGAACACGGCATCCACAGCCGTCATGGCACCTCCGGCCGCATGCACCGCGGCGTCCCATGATCCGGGGCCGACGTTGGTATCCGGATGGCCCAGACTGCGGTGACCGCCCTTGATGCGATTGTGCGCCAGTTCAATGTATCCGGCGCCATGGCAGTAAGCCAGTTCCCGAGTTGTCGCCGGTCTTGGCGACAATCGCGGCAAAGCCGAAGCCTCCCGGTCATCTTCCAGGGCGGCAACCAACGCCGTGTATCGCATTGGGCTTTCCGGATGTCCGGCCCCGGAGTCATGAACGGCAAAGAAGGGATCGTACAGCAGCGCCGTAATCATTGGATCCTCCTCCTCAAGGCATGGAAGGCGTTTCGCCGGAAGCGGACTTTCGAATCGAACCGGTTCATTCACTATGATATGAACTCTGAGGGAATTCATCCCGGACCGAATGCAACCCGGTCCGGGATTTCATGTTCACAGCGTGTTGTTACGCAGTCAGCTGGCGATACTTCAGGCGCTTCAGGACGGATTTTTGGAAAACCGCGATTCCAGATCCGCGCCTGCCTTTTCAACCCCCTCAATCATTTTTTGACGCGCTTGGCGGATTTTCTGTGCCATTTCCTGGTCTTCCAAAGCCAGAATCTGGGCTGCAAGCCATGCGGCGTTGCGGGCTCCGCCGCTGTCCAGGGCAACGGTGCCAACCGGAAAGCCGGGAGGCATCTGGACCGTTGCCAGAAGGGCGTCCATTCCCCCCAAAGCTGAGGCCGTCAAGGGCACGCCGATCACGGGACGAATCGTCTTGGCGGCCACGGCACCGGCCAAATGAGCGGCCATCCCCGCGGCACAGATGAACACCTTGCAGCCTTGCTCCTCCAGTTCCTTGATCAGGCGCTGGACCCGTTCGGGTGTGCGGTGGGCTGAAGCCACGGTAAACAGGTGAGGAATCCCAAGGGAGCTGAGTACCTCAGAGCATGGGCTCATCTTCTCCTCATCGGATATGCTGCCAATGAATATTGCCACCTTATTCTTCATGCTTCCTCCATCGATAGTCTGTGTTTGGGTTAGATGTGATCCTGAAGATAGTTTTCGTACGTTGCCTCGACTTCCTTGGGTCCCCAGGTTCCGGCTGGATACAAATGTAGATGCTGAGCCCTGTCCCCGCAAGACTCGCACATTTCCAATATCGGGGTGAGGTAGGCCCAGCAACGCTTCACGGCGTCCTGCCGCCAGAAAAGCATCTGGTCGCCCAGCAGACAGTCCATGAGCACCTTTTCGTATGCATCCTTCAATCTGGATTTCTCTGCTTCATGGTTGTAGTCGAACCGCATGGTCACGGTGCGCAGAAAGCTGCTCATCCCCGGAGACTTGGTCTGAAGGGTCAGGTTGATCACTTCGTCGGGTTGGATGCCCAGGATGAGGCGATTCGAAGAGATTTTCTCCCCGAGAATGTGCCGGAACATGGAATGCGGCACGTCTTTGAACTGGATGACGATCCGGGTCAACTTGCGAGACAGGCGCTTGCCCGAGCAGATATAGAAGGGCACTCCCTGCCAGCGCCAGTTGTCGATGTAGGAGCGCAGAAAAGCGAATGTGGGGGTCAGGGAGTCTGGAGCGACGCCTTCTTCCTGCCGGTAACCCGGAACGGCATGGTGGTCGATGTTTCCGGGGCCGTACTGTCCGAGGACGAGATCCCTGAAACGGCCCTGGAGTTCGAAAGGGCGCAACGAGTTGAAGACCTTGGTCTTGTCGTCACGGACTGACTCGTCTTGGAACCGAGAGGGGGCCTCCATGGCTACCAGGGAGAGCAGTTGCATCATGTGGTTCTGGAACATGTCCCGGATTACGCCGGCCTGCTCGTAATACCCGGCCCGTTTTTCAACGCCCAGGGTTTCCGCGGCGGAGATGCTCACATACTCGATATAGTTGCGATTCCACAGCGGCTCGAAAATCGTGTTGGCGAACCGGAACATGAGCAGGTTCTGCACGGTTTCCTTGGCCAGGTAGTGGTCGATCCGGAAAATCTGATGTTCGCTGAAATGCTCGTGCAGCACATCGCTTAATTCCAAGGCCGAAGGCAGGTCATGACCGAAAGGCTTTTCCAGAACGATCCGGGACCATTCATGGTGTCGATCTTTTTCCCGGGCCAGTCCACTGCGGCCGAGCATCGTGGAGATCACCGGATAAAGTTGCGGCGGCACTGCCAGATAAAAAAGCCTGTTGCCCTGGGTTCCGAATGAAGCGTTGATCGATTCCAGCCGATGGCTCAAACTGTCATAGTCCTGGAGATTGTCATAGACCAAGGTCTGGTAGCGGATCTTGCGCACGAAATCATCCCGCCGATCAGGAAGCTCGTCTGTCGGAGTAGGCAAGATCCGCCTGATGCGGTCCTGGAAGGCGGAGTCGTCAAACGTGGTTCGGCTGCATCCGATAATGCCAAAATGATCCGGGAGGTGATCTGCCGAAAAGAGGTGGTACAACGCGGGGAAGAGCTTGCGTGTCGCCAGGTCGCCGGATGCGCCGAATACGACGAAAACACACGGGGCGAGACGGTCCTGGCTTCGTAACAGCTGGCCGCTTGGAAAGTCCGTCTGCACGGCTGTGTTCATGAACAGGTTTTGAGTTTCTTGATCCGTCATGGCAACCATCGTTTTATAACGCCAGACATCCTGCCTGCGCTAAGTGGTTTGCGGAGTAAGTGTTCAAATTATTGAAATTCAGTCCCTGAATAGCGAGCGTTCAATGACGCATCAGCCATATCAATAATATTGCGGCTGAACCGACCAGGATGGATGTCGTCACGGGGAGGTAAAGGCGGAATTTCCCGCGTTGAATCAGGATGTCGCCTGGAAGCCTGCCGAGCCTGAGTTTGTGGATCACCTTCCGGAAGAGGCCGGTGACCACAAGAAAAGCGACAATCAGGGTCAAGAGCTTCAACAGCATGGATACATCCCGGTTTTGCTCCGGGTATGCGGCACAACCATCCTCGCGTTACCGTCATAACCATCGCCGCATTGAAAATGTTTCTCGTTACGCAAAGAGTTCAGACAATGCTTTTTTTATTCCGAGCTTGTCCAGGCCAAGCTGCTTGCGCAACAGGCGTTGAGGTCCGTGTTCCACGAAGGCATCCGGAATGCCCATCAGTTTGATCCGTTGACCGTTGAACATGTTCTCGGCGGCCAGCAGCTCCAGGACAGCGGAACCGAAACCTCCGGCTACGACGTTTTCCTCCACAATAATAATACGTTCGTACCGGGAGGCCAGCTCCAACAGTTGCTCGGCCGGCAGCGGCTTGATGAAGCGGGCATTGAAAACGGCGACGGACTTCCCCGTTTCCAGAACTGTTTCCTCGGCCGCCTCAAGACTGGGATAGACTCTGCTGCCAAGGGCAATGATCAGGGCATCTTCGCCGGCACGCAGCAATTCTCCCTGGCCCAGGGGCAGGGGATGCAAGGTATCCTGATACTTCGCGCCGATGCCGACGCCGCGGGGGTACCGAATGGCAGAAGGGCCATTATGGTTCAGGGCCGTGGCCAGCATCTGCTGAAGCTCGCCCTCATCCTTGGGCGCCATGAACAACAGGTTGGGGATGTGCCGCAGATAGGAAATGTCGAAAGCGCCATGGTGGGTGGCCCCGTCCTCGCCGACCAGGCCGGCGCGGTCCAGGCAGATGGTCACCGGCAGGTTCTGGAGACACACGTCGTGAACCACTTGATCGTAGGATCTCTGCAGAAATGTCGAATACACGGCAACCACGGGGTGAAAGCCTTGGGAGGCCAAGCCCGCGGCCATGGTCACGGCATGCTGTTCGCAGATTCCCACATCAAAAAATCTGTCGGGGAACGTATCCGCGAAAAAGTTCAGCCCCGTTCCTTCCGGCATGGCCGCGGTGATAGCGACAATTTTCGGGTTTTGCTCGGCCAGGTCGACCAGAGTCCGGCCGAAGACATCCGTGTAGGGCGGCAGGCATCCGGATATTTTCTTGCTTTCACCGGTTTCGGGCACGAAGCAACCGACACCATGAAAGTAGGTGGGGTTTTTTTCCGCCGGAACATAGCCCTTGCCCTTGGTCGTGAGCACATGCACCAGAACCGGCCCGTCAAGTTCCTTCACCTGACGGAAAATATTCACCATGTCCTGCATGTTGTGCCCGTTGATCGGGCCGATGTAGTTGAATTTGAAGGCCTCGAAAATCATTCCCGGGGTAAAGAAGCTTTTCAAGGAGGATTCACTGAGACGGGCATAATTGGCCAGGTCGTCGCCGAACCTTGGAACCTGGCGCATCCAGGTTTCCATCTGCTGTTTGAATCGTTGTACCCAGCGTTTTGACAGTTTGCGGCTCAGGAAGGAGGAGAGGGCTCCGACGTTCCGGGAAATCGACATTTCATTATCATTGAGCACCACGGTCATGCCCACGCCCAAATCTCCCGCCTGATTCAAGCCCTCGTATGCCAGCCCGGCGGTCATGGACCCGTCGCCGATGATGGCGGCCACGGAATGATCCTGGCCTGCCAGATCGCGGGCTATGGCCATGCCCAGGGCGGCGGAAATGGACGTGCTTGAATGGCCCACGCCGAAGTGGTCAAAGGGGCTTTCGGCCATCCTGGGGAAGCCGCTGATTCCGCCCATGGTGCGAAGCGTGTGAAAGGACTCCCGTCTTCCGGTCAAAATCTTGTAGGCATAGGCCTGGTGACCCACATCCCAGACCAGGCGGTCCTTTTCGGGATTAAAGATGTTCAGCAGGGCCAGAGTCAGGTCGACCACTCCCAGGGATGGAGCGAGATGGCCACCATTTGCCGAAACCGTGGAGATGATCATTCGCCGAACTTCCGAGGCCACGGCTTCGAGTTCGGGAATTGCCAGGGAAGTAACGTCGTGAGGGTGATTGATCACGGAAAACAGCGCATGCCCATCCAATCCCCCAGACTTTGGGGGAGCGATTTTTCCTTTTTCCGGAGCCGCGTTTCCGAAAGCCGGACCGTGGTCGTCCGCGGACTGTTGCAATTGGATGGCCTCCCTGGACATGTATGTGGCGGTGGAATTGCTATGCATGGTTTCTTGGCAGTGGACTGTGTTAAGGTTTAACGTGATTGCCTGACTCAAGGTCAACGCTATGCGGATCGGATCAGGATGTACTCGGCCAGTTCACGTAAAAAATGCGCATGGTGGTTGTCATACGGCTGCAAAGACGCCAAGGCTTGGTCGGTATGGTCCCGAGCCAGACGGCGACTGGCGTCGAGACCGAGCAGGGCGGGGTAGGTCACTTTGCCCATATTTACATCACTGCCGACGGGTTTGCCCAGCACGTCTTCATCTCCGGTCACATCCAGGATGTCGTCGGTAATCTGAAAAGCCCTGCCCATGTGGACCCCATAGGCTTCGGCCCGTTCCACGTCATTCGCCCCGGCCCCGCCAAGCACGGCCCCACAGACACAGGACGCCCTGATCAGGGCTCCGGTTTTCAACTCCTGCATCCGGGACAGATCCTGCACTTGAACCGCATCCAGGCCGGTCCATTCCATGTCCAGAACTTGTCCGCCGACCATGCCGCTCGCGCCGGCAGCCCGGACCAGTTCCTGGCCTGCGCTGAGAATCCGCTCCGCGGAGACCGTGCATGAGAACAAAAGGCCGAAAGCTTCGGTCAGCAGAGCGTCGCCAGCCAGGATGGCCATGGCCTCACCGAACTGCTTGTGGTTGGAAGGTTTGCCGCGGCGCAGATCGTCATCGTCCATGGCGGGGAGGTCATCATGCACCAGGGAGTAGGTGTGAATGCATTCCAGGGCCGCGGCAGCGGGCAGCACATGTTTCCTGCTTTCTCCGGCCATCTCGGCCCAAACCAGACACAGAGCCGGCCTCAGGCGTTTTCCTCCGGCCAGAAGACTGTATTCCATGGCCTGCAGCAGAATGTCCGGGACGCCGTCACGCTTGAGGCACTGGGCCAGGAAGCGATCCACCTCGCCGCCAATTTCAGAAAGGTATGCTTTCATCATCACTGCTCTCCGGAAAAGCACTGCTCAGATCAACGGTCCCATCTGTCTGCTCAAAGGGCTCGAGTAGGCCTTGGGATAAAATCATCACCTCGTTACGGGCCGTATCCAATTGCCGACGACAGCTTTTCGCCAAGGCGACGCCATCCTTGAACAGGGCCACCCCTTCCTCCAGGGGCAGGTCCTCTCCCTCGAGACGTGCGACAATCCGCTGCAGATCCGCCAAACGGGCATCAAAGCCGGGTTCTTTTTTCTTGGCACTCATTGTTTTATCTTTCATCCTGGACAAAAATGCATTCAATGACTCTGATCTTCAATAACAGCGGGAGTTGGAACACTCAAGAAGAAAATGGGGCAAAATGCTCCGGAAGCATAAGTTCACAAGCTTTTTGAGGATCAAGCGGCGAAGCTGAAAGATCAGCACAGTTGGTCCTCAACTGCCTAGTTTAATAAACAGTTTCGCAGGCTTAGGTGAAGTCTATGCCACAGATCAATTATTTCGAGCCGCTGTGGTCAGCCATGCGGGGAGTTCCTGCCATGCAAGGCGCATGGCCTCGCGGATCTGTTTCGCCTGAGGTTCGTATCTGCGTACGAGGGTCCAGAACTCAGGCCCATGGTTCATGATTCTGGTATGACAGAGTTCATGGATGAGCACATACCGCGTCCATTGCCTCGGAAGAAAAAGCAATTTGCAGTTCAGGCTGATGTTTTTCCCTCGTGTGCAACTTCCCCACCTTGAGCGTTGATTCCTGATCGTCACCTTGGAAAACGGCAATGCCAGTTCATCTGAAATTTGATTCAGCCAGGAAGGCAGGAGCCTTCCCGCCCGCTGCCGGACCCACTGCTGTAAAGCAACAACGCTTGCCGTCGGGTGAGCTAAGCCATTGGTCATGTGCAGAGTTTTTGGGCCTGTTTCTCGTATCCGCACCAAGCTATCATTTTCCTCGGGAGACGTGGCGTAGGTAATGAACCACTGTTCCCGGATGGATTGGAAATCAAGAAATTCCGGAAGCTTTGGCATTTCAGGGGAGGGATGGCTGTGTTCTCTGCTCCTGAATCTGTTCAGGTGGCGGCTAATCCAGGACGACTTGTTCCGGATCAACACCTCCAGATCGTCCTTTCGAGTGGACATGCCCTTGGGAATGATCACCACCATTCCCTCTCTGGAAGAAAGACGAAGTCGAATTCGTCTTGCACGGATCGACTCCCTGATCTGATACGTGCAGGATCGTCCGTCATGCAGTTGAATGCTGTGCATGTTCCCGTCTTTATCCGACTTAGGCTTCAATGTCATTGCCAATTCGGAGTGTAAGGACGAATCCATTTTGGATACGTTGTCATCATTGTGCAGGAAAGCTTGCCTCCTGTTGCGTGCTTCCTTATTCTTCATGAAACCAATTCAAAATTTTCCGCAACGTCTTTCGTTGTCGCTTCAAACCAAGAATCCTCCCCAACGTTTTTCGATCATAAGTGAGGTAGCATGCCATCAAACCGATATATTTCCATGAAATTGTTTCTTCTCGTCCTTCTTTTTCTTTTCCCTTCCCTGTCCTGGGCCGAGGATGTTCCTTGGCGGCATGGCTTCTCTTTGCATGAAGATCTGAAATATGACGAAGATTTCACCCATTTCGAGTATGTCAATCCCGAGGCTCCCAAGGGCGGGGAGATACGTTTGGCTGGAATCGGCACCTTCGACAGCTTGAATCCCTTTATTTTGCGGGGAACCGCCCCTCTTGGGCTGGGCATGATCTTCGAGACGCTGACCGTACAATCCCAGGATGAACCTTTCTCGGAGTACGGGTTGATTGCCGAAAGCATTCAAATTCCCGACGACCATTCCTGGGTCGCCTTCGCTTTGCGACCGGAGGCCAGGTTTCACGATGGATCACCCATTACTGTGGATGACGTGATTTTTACGCTGCAAATCCTGCAGACCCAGGGACATCCCTTTTACCGAGCCTATTACGCCAATGTGGTTTCCGCTGAAGAAGTCGGCCCCGGGGAGGTTCGATTTAATTTCGGCGATTCAATGAATCGCGAACTTCCGCTGATTGTCGGGCAGATGCCCGTACTTTCCAAAGCCTACTGGCAGGATCGTGAATTTGACCGTACCACGCTGGATATCCCACTGGGCAGCGGTCCTTATCGAATCGCGCGGGTGGATGCCGGGCGATCCATCACCTATGAACGCGTTGAGGATTACTGGGCCGCTGACTTGCCGGTCAACAAGGGGCGGCACAATTTCGACCGCTACCGGTACGAATACTACCGCGACGTCAACGTGGCCCTGGAGGCTTTCAAGGCCGGGCAATATGATTTTCGCCAGGAAAACGTGGCCCGTCTCTGGGCTTCGGGATATGAAGGACCGGCACTGCGCCAGGGACGGATCATCATGGAGGAGATCCCTCATGAACTGCCCACTGGAATGCAGGGATTCGTCTTCAATACCCGGCGTCCGGCTTTCCGAGACCCTCTGGTTCGCGAAGCTCTAACCGAAGTGTTCGATTTTGAATGGTCCAACCAGAATCTTTTTCACGGCGCCTATACCCGGACGCGAAGTTATTTTTCCAATTCCGAACTGGCATCGAAGGGCCTCCCCTCGCCGGAAGAACTGGAACTGCTGGAACCTCACCGCGATCGTCTTCCCGAAAGAATTTTCACCGCAGAATTTCAACCTCCGGAAACGGACGGCACCGGCAACATCCGACCAAATATCCGTCGCGCCCTGGCCCTGCTGGCTGAAGCCGGGTGGTCCGTCTCTGAGCGGGATCGTCAGTTACGACATAGCACTACCGGGGAGTTGATGGAATTTGAAATATTGCTCGACAGCCCCACCTTTGAACGGGTCTGCCTTCCCTATGTACGCAACCTGGAGCGTCTGGGCATCGCGGCCCGGGTGCGCACCGTGGACGCGACGCAATACCAGAACCGCATGAACGACTTTGATTTCGACATGACAGTGGGGCTGTTCCCGCAATCACTTTCCCCGGGCAATGAGCAGCGCGACTTCTGGACCTCTGAATCCGCCGCGACACCGGGTTCACGCAATATCGCCGGAGTCCGGGATCAGGCAGTGGATGAACTGGTGGACTTGATCATCGCCGCCCCTGATCGGGACAGCCTGATTTCCCGGACCAGGGCGCTGGACA
The DNA here is from genome assembly GCF_900104215.1 of Desulfonatronum thiosulfatophilum. Lineage (NCBI taxonomy): Bacteria > Pseudomonadati > Thermodesulfobacteriota > Desulfovibrionia > Desulfovibrionales > Desulfonatronaceae > Desulfonatronum > Desulfonatronum thiosulfatophilum. Next base: position 32,640 of record NZ_FMXO01000004.1, read on the forward strand.
GGATTCTACTCTGGAATCATTACGTCGTCCCGCACTGGCATTCCAGGGTATTTCGCGTGGCCTACTGGGACAAGTTCGCCCGACCCGAGATTTCTCCCAAGTATGGGCTGCCAGTGGATGCATGGTGGGTGAAATAGGTCTGAATTATCAACAAGCTGTTTGAACCTTTCAACGTTCTCCCAAATAGCAAAAATAAATGTCCGCCTACATCCTGCGCCGTATTCTGCTTATGATTCCCACCCTTCTGGGGATCATGATCCTGAACTTCATAATTATCCAGGCTGCCCCCGGGGGGCCGGTCGAACGCGTCATCGCGGAGCTGCGCGGCCATGACGTCACGGCAACTGCGCGTTTCGCAGGTACGGAGCGGGGGGAGCATCAGGCCTTGCACCTGACCGGACCAACCGAATCCAGATACAGGGGCGCTCAAGGCATTGACCCGGACCTGATTGCCGAACTGGAGCGGATGTATGGTTTTGATCAGCCGCCAGTGAAGCGTTTCTTGCAAATGATCGGCAACTATGCCCGCTTTGATTTCGGTGAAAGCTTTTACCGGGACCAAAGCGTGACGACATTGATCCTTCAGAAGTTGCCCGTTTCCATTTCTCTGGGGCTCTGGACTACCCTGCTTGTCTACGTCATCTCCATTCCTCTGGGGATTCGCAAGGCGGTACGGGACGGGTCCACTTTCGACGTGGCCACAAGCGCCATGGTCATCGTCGGATACGCTATTCCGGGGTTTCTGTTCGCGGTCTTGTTGATCGTCCTTTTTGCCGGCGGGAGCTTTTTGGATCTTTTTCCTCTGCGCGGCCTGACATCAGAGCACTGGCATGAACTGAGCTGGCCCATGCGCATCCTGGATTATTTCTGGCATCTGACCCTGCCGGTCACGGCCATGGTCATTGGTGGTTTCGCCGGCTTGACCATGTTGACCAAGAATTCTTTCCTTGAAGAAATCAACAAGCAGTATGTGATCACTGCCCGCTCCAAAGGACTTAACGAATCCCAGGTGCTGTACGGCCATGTGTTCCGCAACGCCATGCTCATCGTAGTCGCCGGCTTTCCCAGCGCCTTTATCGGCATCCTTTTCACCAGCGCGTTGCTCATCGAGGTCATTTTTTCCCTGGACGGACTCGGGCTCTTGGGATTTGAGGCCGCGATCAACAGAGACTATCCGGTGATGTTCGGCACCTTGTATATTTTCACCCTCCTTGGCTTGGTTCTCAATCTGATCGGCGACTTGATGTACACCCTGATCGATCCCAGAATCGATTTCGAGTCTAGAGGCTGATTCCTGAGATTCAGGCCATTTCGTCCCTGGTTTTGGCGAACATGCCCAAGGCGATGGCCCCGGCTTGGGCAACGTTCAGGGATTGCATGATGCCCGGCATGGGAATGAAGATTTTATGGTCGCAGCGTTTTAAGACATTTGGCCTGATCCCCTTATCCTCATTACCTAGAACAAGGATTGACGGATATGCCGGAATCATCCTGAACATGTTTTCTCCCTCCGCATCCACGGCACACCCATACACTGTGAACCCTTGTTCCCGGCAATAATCCAGACTGCGCGCCAAGTTGGTCACATGCGCGATGGGCAGTTTGTTCAATGCGCCAGCGCCCGCTTTCGCGGCAACTGTTCCGGGGAAAGCGGTCCTGTTCTTGGGAAGGATCATTCCTGCTCCACCCAGGGCGACCATGGTCCGAGCCAATGTCCCGAGGTTTCCCGGATCCTGGACCTGGTCTAGAGCCAGGACCAGAGGCAGTGGGGCTTTTGTGACCTGTTCAAGTACTGCCCCCATGTTGGTGAAGCCGGGCTGAAAAATTCGCGCCAATGCACCTTGGTGGTTTCCCGAATGAATTCGTTGCAATTCCCCCGCGGAAACCATGCGGAAGCGCACCTTTTGGCTTTTGCAGATGTCCACGATCCGTTCTAGTGCCCTGGAGCGAACATCGTTCTGTATATAAACGAGATCAACCTGTTCCGGCTTCGCGAAAAGGATCTCCTGAACAGGTTTCCTGCCGATAGTCCAAAAATCCTGGTCCTGGTCTGTCTTGTCCGTCATGTTTTTTTCCAACATCTTGATTTTTTGTGCCTTGCGCTTCATTTTCTTTTCCGCTAATCATCCCCGCTGTAAGAAACTTCGACAGTCTGCCCATATCTCATTATCACGCAATGGGAAACGTCAACGGAGTCGTCAATGCCAACCCGATGGAGACTTTGCATGCCCCTACGTTCGAGCCTTCTTATCCTGATAATGACTCTTCTTCTCTCGGCCTGCGCCGCCAACCAAAAGCAGACGCCCGTATCAACACTTCCGCTTCCAACACATGCGCAACAGGATAAGAATGTCAGACAAATTGCGGATGGGCAATCAACCACACTGGAATTGATTGAAGAAGGCGAGCTGACGTACTTGCCTGATCCTCCACTTGATGCCTTCGGACAACCCATGGTTGATTTGCAAACACCCTTGACCGAAGCGGAGCAGCGGGCCCTAGACACACCCACTGAATTTGAATTCGTTCTGGATATTAAAGAAACGAAAGATGTTGAGCGTTATTTTCGTTATTTTACCCACGAAGGCCGCGATCGGTTTGAAATGTGGCTGAGACGGTCCGAGCAATTTCTGCCCGAGGTACGTGACATATTCGCAAGCTACGGTTTGCCTCATGATCTAATATATCTGCCCTTTCTTGAAAGCGGCTACAATCCCATGGCCTACTCCAGGGCTGGCGCTGGCGGGATGTGGCAATTCATGCCCGCTACCGGACAAATGTACGGTATGACGTTTGACTGGTGGATTGACCAACGCCGCGATCCCCGGCTCTCCACTCACGCCGCGGCCGCCTATCTATCCAGGCTCTATGACATGTTCAACTGCTGGCATTTGGCCCTGGCTGCCTATAATGCCGGAGAAGGGCGTATATCACGTGCCATGCAGCGTAGTGGCACGGACAATTATTTTGACCTCGCCGCCATTAACAATTTGCTTGCCAATGAGACTCGCCATTATGTTCCGAAATTCATGGCTATCCTCAAAATAATCCAGAATCTTGAAGAGCTTGGTTTTGACCCCATCGACTGGTCCAATGGGCCGTCCTTGGCGGAGATGGAGATCAAAGGAGGGACGGATCTGGTCGCCTTGTCCAACTCTTGCGGTATGGATTGGGAAACATTCCGTAGTTACAACCCTTCTTTTCGTCGCCAGGTAAGCCCACCTGAACGCAATTTAAAAATATTTGTCCCTCAAGAAAAACAGCAACTTGTTGCTGCGTATTTAAAAAAACCGACAACCTCTACCCTTACCGGCTTCCAGCGATATCAGGTTCGACGGGGCGACTCCTGGTGGGTGCTTTCATCGCGGTTCAACACGCCCATTGATGTATTAAAACGGATCAACAACAAAAATACGAATACTCTACGAATTGGTGAATCACTCATGGTGCCCGGTTCTCCGGCAGTCGTTGCCGCTGCCCAGAATGCAGGCAATAGTGCCGCCACTCAGGAAAGGGCGAGCCAGCGGGCCAATTATGTAATTCAATCCGGCGACACGCTCTGGCAGCTTTCACGCAAATTTGGAGTAACTGTCCAAACATTGGCCCAGGCCAACGGGATTTCTGAAAAGCAAACCCTTCAAGTTGGACAACGCATGTACATACCCCAGGTTGATCGCGCCGGTTCCACTGCTCGCGCCTCCGTTACTCCCAAAGTCGTACAGTACAAGGTCCGTAATGGTGATAACCTCTGGCGCATAGCCCAACGTTTCGGCGTCACGACCAACAATCTCGTTGCCTGGAACAAGTTGCCGCGTAACGGACTCATTCGTCCAGGCGATAATTTGAAGATTTACGTTCCTTGAGTAGGTTCGATTAAAGAAGTGCCTTTAAGCACAAAATTTTAATTTGCGCCGTGTCGATTTTTTGGTCCTTCGACAGTTCATGTATGCAAGGCTGACATGACAATATTGCGAAAATCTACCGAATCAGGAGTGAGTCCGGTCCAGAGTTGAAACTGGGCGATGGCTTGGGCGGTAAACATGTCCATGCCCTCAATGGTGTGTGCGCCTGAGGTTTCGCCTTGACGCAGAAATGCGGTCTTGCGTGGGTTGTAGACGAGATCGTAGACATGCCGGATGTCCGTCATTTCACCGGGCCACGGAGATTGCTCAACCAGTTGTCCCATCATTCCCAATGGCGTGGCGTTGACCAGCAGATCTCCCCGCCAGTCGGCACGCCCTGTCCAATCCAGACGATTGACGCCAAATTCTTGAGCCAGCTGCTCAGCGGCCTCAGGCTTTCTTCCTGTTATAGCGATCTGTTGCACACCTGCCTGTTTCAATCCCTGTAATGCGGCCCTCGCCGCACCGCCCACCCCGAGAATCAAGGCCGACTGTATCAAAGCCAGATGAGTTTCAAGAGGTTTCAGGAATCCCAGGACGTCCGTATTCTCGCCCCACAATCTTCCTTCTTTCCAATATAGGGTATTCACCGCGCCCACATGCCGAGCATCCTGGGAATAATCATCCAGGTAGGGCATGACGGCTCGTTTGTGAGGTATGGTGACACTGACCCCAAAAATGGGGAGGGTCCGCACGGCGGCGAGAAATTCAGGCAGGTTCTCGGGGAGCAAGGGCCAGCGAAAATAGGCGGCCTGGAGACCGTATTTTCGAAAGCCCCAATTGTGCAGCAAAGGGCTCAGGGTATGTCCGAGAGGATGGCCAATGATCCCGTAAATTGCATCGGGGACAAAAAATTCTTGATCAGTGGATGTCATGGCTGTGCGCCCTGGGGCTTACGCTTAAGCCCCAGGGCTGTCGATGAATGTTGCAGAATTGATGTGGTTATCTGCTGACCGCGTCCGCACCGGCTTGGATTGCCTGCTCATTGGCCGGGATCATCTTGGCGTAATTCGGTGAGATCACCTTTTTCAGGCTCTCCTTGACGACGCTCAGGGGGACTACCCCGGTCAGTTGTACATATGCTCCGATGGCAACCATATTCGCCATCCGTGTGTTGCCGAGGCTGTCGGCAATTTCATTTGCCGGCACTCCCACCGTGCGAACGCGCTCTGCATCCGCAAGCTCCATGTCGACCAGGGAGGAATTGATGACGATGATACCGCCATCCTGGACCCTGGGCTGAAACTTTTCCAATGATGGTCGGTTCATGGCGATGAGCGAGCGTGCGTTGTGGATAATCGGCGATCCGATGTCCTCCCGCGATACCACCACGGTGCAGTTTGCCGTTCCTCCCCGCATTTCCGGGCCGTAGACCGGCAGATACGTCACATTCTGGCCGTCTTCCATGGCGGCATAGGCCAGCAATGTTCCGATCAGCATGACTCCCTGACCGCCGAAACCGGCCACGATTACATCCTGATAGGAGTTCATTTATGCATCCTCCTTAACCGAAAGATCCTTGAACGTACCCAATGGAAAATAGGGGATCAGTTCTTCGGATATTCGTTTGTTGGCCTGCACCGGCGTCATTTTCCAATTTGTCGGACAGGTGGCCAGGATTTCCACGAAACCAAGACCGAGATTGTTCATCGGCGCTTCAAACGCCTTGCGCACGGCTCTCTTGGCATCCCTTAACCGCTTGACCGTGTCCACCGCTACACGGGCAGCATAGGCGGTTCCGCCGAGAGAGGCGATAATTTCCGTCATCTTGATCGCCTCTCCTTCATTTTCGGCGCAACGGCCACTCGGGCAGGTCGTGGTTTTCTGCCCAACCATGGTCGTCGGAGCCATCTGTCCGCCTGTCATCCCGTACACGGTATTGTTCACGAAGATAATGCTCACGCGTTCTCCCCGGTTGGCGCAGTGCATGGTTTCCGCCAAACCAATGGACGCCAGATCCCCGTCACCCTGATAGGTGAACACGGCAGCTTCAGGTCTGGCCCGTTTGACTCCGGTAGCCACGGCCGGGGCTCTGCCGTGGGGCGCCTCAACGGCGTCTACTTTGAGATAGTTATAGATAAAAACAGAGCATCCTATGGACCCGACACAGATGGCCTTTTCGGCAAGGCCCAGTTCCTCCAGACATTCCGCTACCAGCCGCTGTGCCACGCCATGTTGACATCCAGGGCAATAGTGGGTGGGGATGTCCGCCAGGACGCTTGGCAAGGTGAAAGCTTCTTTTCCATTTTTCATGATCAGACTCCCAGTGCCCGAAGAATTGGTTGTTCAAAGTCATCCGGCGTCGGCAGATTTCCAGGCAAATGGCCATGGAAATCCGAATCCGCATGTCTTCGGATGGCCAGTCGTACATCATCAACCATCTGTCCCAGGTTATGTTCGATGGTCAAGAACCGTTTGCCTGCTTTCGCCAGACGTTCAAGTTCCAGGTTTGGGAATGGAAACAAGGTGATCGGCCTGTGCAGCCCTATGTTATGGCCGCTTGCCCTGAGCTTGCGGATAGTGCTTTTCACGATCCGCCCGATGGAGCCGAAGGCCACGACAACGAGTTCCGCATCGTCAACAAGAAAGTTGTCGAACAGAACTTCACGCTCCATGCTCAAGTATTTCTCACGCAAACGCGAGTTATGCCCCGCCAGTGCTCCATCCACCAGGTGCAGGGATTTCAAGAGTCTCGGATCGCGGTGTCCCTTGCCGGTCAGGTTCCAGCCGAGGTCTGTTGCACCCTGTGTAGAACTCGTCGGATTTATTGAAACAGGTTCCATCATCTGCCCGATGATGGCGTCGCCCAAAATCATGACCGGATTACGATAGGCAAATGCCAAGTCAAAAGCCTTGAGGACAAGGTCGTAGGCTTCCTGAACAGTTCCCGGAGCCAATACAAGCTGCCGATAGTCGCCGTGCCCGCCGCCTTTGACGGCCTGATAGTAATCGCCTTGGGAGGGGCCGATATCGCCAAGCCCCGGACCGCCGCGGCTGATGTTCACGATCACGGCCGGCAGCTCGGTTCCCCCCATGTAAGAGATGGCTTCCTGTTTCAAGGAAATTCCCGGGCTCGAAGATGACGTCATTGCACGAATGCCACAGGCCGCAGCGCCGAGCAGCATGTTTGCGGCGGCGACTTCACTCTCCGCTTGGACAAAAGCCCGGCCCAACTGCGGCATGACCTTGGACATGTATTCCGGGATGTCGTTCTGTGGGGTGATAGGGTAGCCAAAAAAACATTGGCAGCCGGCATCCACGGCGCCCCGACAAATGGCCTCATTGCCTTTGACCAGGATTCGTTCAACCTTCGAGGACATCTGCTTGTACTCCTTTTTTATCCTTGGCAGGATTTCTCCAGACAGATATGGCATAATCCGGACAGATCAAAGCACAGGCGGCACAACTCGTGCAGCTTTCCATGCTGTCGTCGACAACTTCAACAACCTTATACCCCGATTTGTTGAAACGCGGCGACACAGTGATGATTTCCTTGGGACAAACCGTGATGCACAAGGAACATCCCTTGCACCGATCTTCCCGAAATGTGACTGGTTTCATTATTCACTCTCCTCTGATATGGTCTGATTCATGATTCTTACTCGATCTGTCATTTTTTGAAAAGATGAATGCAACAAATCGCAAATTCAGATCAGGTCCGGTTCAGTATCCATGCGATGTAAATTACGGCTTGATGAACATCGCGTCGCCATATGAAAAAAACTTGTACCGCGCTTCCACTGCCTTTCGGTAGGCGGCGAGCATTCGCTCTCGACCGGCAAACGCACTGACGAGAACGAGCAGACTGGACCTTGGCAAATGAAAATTCGTGATCAACCCCTCAACAATTTTGAACTCGAAGCCAGGATAGATATACGTATCCAGCCACCCTTTGAACGGTTCAAGCCGACCCTTTATGGCTGCGATCCCTTCGAGCGTCCTCATGGATGTCGTACCCACGGCTATGACCGGATTTCCATCCTTTTTGGCTTTGCAAATCATTTCCACGCAATGCTCGTCAATTTTCACGTATTCGGAATGCATCGTATGATTTCGGATATCCTGTTCACGAATTGGGCTGAAGGTTCCATAGCCAACATACAACGTAACCTCGGCCCATGAATGGCCCGCGTCCAGCAATTTGTCCCGCATCTCCCGGGTGAAGTGCAATCCGGCGGTCGGTGCGGCTATGGATCCCTTTTCTGCCGAGTCGGCATAGATCGTTTGGTAACGGTCCGAATCTCCCGCATCTGGTTTGCGGCGAATGTACGGTGGCAGGGGCATCTCGCCGGCTTGATTCAGAATACTTTCCAGACTATTTCCGTTCCAATGCAGTATTACCTGACAATGCCCAAATCTTTGTTTTTCTATCACTTCAACAGTAAGCTGGCCGAAGTTTATTTTTTTTCCTTCCTTGAATTTTTTACTCGGCCGAAGGAGCGCTGTTGCGCTAACTTTGCATGATGAAGCAGTTTTCACCAAATTTTGCTGTAAAAGGTCCAGCGGCGTTAGCAAAAGCATTTCCAGCTCGCTGCCCGTCTCTGTCCTGGCTCGGATTCTAGCCGGTACCACCGTGGAATTGTTTACGACGATAAGGCTTTTTTTAGATAAATGGTCTAGAAGTTCGGCAAACGCGCTGTGTTGAACCGAAGAATCTTGCCTGGAGACAACCAGCAACTTGGAATCGCCTCTCCGCAGAGGAGGAGATTGAGCGATTAATTCTTCTGGCAGATGATAATCATAATCATCCAGGAAAAACTCTTTACTTGTGTCACGCACTGATTCAATATACTTCATCTTTTTCTTGAATCCCGTTTTTAGTTGAGTTACCTTTCTATCAATTTAATTGATTCATCAATGCCTTATGGAGAATACCATGAAAATGTTTCCTCATCTTGTTCTCGCAATGCTGCTTTTTTTCCTTGTTTCCTGTTCCGGCAAGCTTGTCGCTTCAGAAAATGATGTCTCAGATTCTCAGGTAACATTCAAAGGTTCAGCTAATTATTATTACGATTTTGACGATATTCTTGTACCTCGGGACATGGAACTTCAGCCTCGATCGTCTTTTGTCGTTGAAACGCCCGGTGTCAAAGCCGGAGTCCTTGTCTTCAAGGGCAGAGTTGATCCCGTTTCGTTGACTTCCTTTTTCACCAACAACATGCTCAAGGACGGCTGGCAAATGAGCAGTTCATTTCGCTATCAGAGAGCAATCATGGTTTTCACCAAGCCTGACAGGGACTGCATCATCAATATTCAGGACGGTCGAATAACCACGACAATGGAGATCTGGATCGCACCCAAGGGCAATGTCGCCGCTGGCCCGGTTCGACACGAACGGACATTGACCCAATGAATTTCAGTCATACCGACTTCACGGGCTTTTCAGGGACAAGAGTTCATCTTGGCGTCTGCGGCAGCATCTCGGCGTTTCGGGCCGTGGACATCATGCGTCGATTGCAACGTGCGGACATTACAGTCGGTGTGACGTTGACCAAGGCGGCGCAGGAGTTCATCCGGCCGCTTCAGTTCCAAGCCCTGACCTCCGGACCGGTCTATGAAGGACTTTTTGCAGCGAATCAAGCTGAGTATGCGCATCTTGAACCTGCCCAAAACGCCGATGTCCTGCTCATTGCCCCATCAACGGCCAACATGCTTGCCAAACATGCCCATGGCATTGGTGATGATCTTCTCAGTTCGCAACTATTTTCTTTTGCTGGCACGACAATTCATGCACCGGCAATGAATCCTCGGATCTGGTCCAACCCTGCAGTGCAAGCAAATGTCGCCGCTTTGAAAAACCGAAATGTCGTCTTCGTCCCCCCTGAAACAGGGCTAATGGCGTGCGGAGAAGTAGGAGAGGGCAGGTTGGCGGAAACTGAGGAAATATTTCTGACAACTTTAAAGACACTGTTGCCTCAAAACCTCGCCGGAAAGCGTATGCTTGTCAATCTCGGGCCAACCCAGGAGTTTTGGGATCCGGTTCGGGTGTTGACCAATAATTCATCTGGAACCATGGGGGCTTCCATCGCCTTGGCCGCATGGTTGCTGGGAGCGGAGGTCTCTGTAGTCGCCGGGCCTGTTCCTTCTTTATGGCTTCCACGTTTTCTTGACGTCATCAGCGTTTCCAGTGCGTTGCAAATGCATGAAGCTTGTCTCGACATCGCCTCAAATATGGATATTATTTGTTGTACCGCTGCGGTATCTGATTATCGTTTCTTGAACAGTCCGCGGGAAAAGGTAAAAAAGTCCGAACTCGGATCAAACCTGGTGCTTGAATTACAGCAAAATCCTGATATTCTTTTTGATATCGGCAAGAAAAGGCGATCATCCCAGTTTATCATCGGTTTCGCCGCTGAATCCTGTAATATTCAGTCTGAAGCGCTACGTAAATTGAAAGATAAGAATTTGGATCTGATCGTCGCGAATCCTGTCAACATGTCTGATTGCGGATTTGGCTCCAGTCGGAATATGGTTTTTATCGCCGATGCTTACGGCAGGCAAGAGAGTTGGCCTGTTCTCCCGAAATCAGAGATTGGAATGCGAATTGTTGAGTGGGTCATGGATTCCCAGGTGTAGGTCACTGCCAATGCCGTGTGGGTGATTTCCTTATGTTCTGGGGCTTTGATTCATAGCGTATTTTTTTGTGAACAAATTATGTTGAACAATCAACTGGAAGAAAATATTCGGATCTTTCGCGAAATGGGGTTGGCGTTTCTTTACCACCCCACTCAGGAGATGCCTTCCACTGCAGTGATTACTAAAGACATTCCCAGTCATGATCAACAGCAGGTTTATTCTGAGGCGACCTTTCCTGAACCCTTCCTTTTTTACCTTCATAAGATTTCAGATTCTGTTAAAGTAGTATGGACATACTTCGAGCTTGACCAGGACTTTCGTGGGAATCCAGATCCACAACGTTTGGAACTGTGGTATTCGATTATGAAAGCGAAGGGCTTGCAACAGCAGCACGTGGCTTTTTGGCCTATCGAACTGCATCCTTGGCACTCTGCAACGATCTCTCGATCTATAGATTTTTTTTGTAAATTTGTTAACAAGGTATGTCCAAAATTTATCTTTTGCTTCGGCTCTGCTGCTCATGGACTGTTTCATGATCATTCAAACGCGTTGTCCTTCAATACTTCCGTACCCATTATTTTTCTTCCTGGCGCCGAGGAAATGTTGCCTGATAATAAGTCTGTAAAAAGAAAAGCATGGAGCCTGATACGCCCTTTGGAAATTTAAACCATAAATCTATTCTTTAACATATATTATATCCAGAATGTCCAACATGTAAGGACATGCAATCAATCGGCACCACTGGCTTGTTTTTAACCTATGTCCGAACTTGTTTCTGTAACTTTATGAATTTTTTTCCAATTGGTTCATTTTTTACATAAAGAGTCTCTTATGCAACAAGCTTTCTTTTTCTTCATTTCTTTTTTCTTTTTTTGTTGGACTTCATTATTTCCTACCTTGACCCATGCTGATCAAGCACTGTCAATTCATACTTTGCAGATTCGTGGTTCCATCAATCCAGCCCAGGAAGATCTTTTAAAAGAAGCAATTACGAATGCCTTCAGGGAGCAGTCTTTGATGCTCGTAGTTCAACTCGATACTCCTGGAGGGCTTGGCGAAACAACAAGAAACATGGTTAGGCAAATTTTGAATGCGCCTTTGCCTGTTGCAATTTGGGTGGGCCCTGATGGATCCCGTGCCGCATCAGCAGGGGTATTCCTCGTCGCATCTTCGGCAATCGCCGGCATGAGCCCAAATTCCAATATTGGCTCCGCTCGCCCTGTAGGGGTTGGTGGCGAGGATATTCCAGAAGCTATGGCAGACAAGATCCTTAATGACTTTCTCAGCTTGGTTCGATCTTCCGCCCAAAGTCGCGGGAGAAACGTTGACTGGTACATCAGTGCCGTCACAGAGAGCGCCAATTTGACTGGTACGGAATCTGCCATGCAACGTGTTGTCGAATTTGTCGCGGTCAGCATTCCAGACTTTGTGGAGCAAATTGGTATCCGTGGTTTTGATTGGCAAAATGAAAGAATTTATTTTCAAATCGACGACGTTCAATTTATCGACATTGAACCCGGCCTTTGGTACTCCATATTATCTTGGATGCTTGACCCGCAAATCGCCTATTTCTTGTTAATGGGAGGACTCGCGGGCATCTTTTTTGAGTTGACCAATCCAGGGGCGATTTTCCCAGGTGTCCTAGGCGGACTATGCCTGTTGCTTGGGCTATACGCTCTCTCCATTTTACCGACAAATGTTGCTGGTCTCCTTTTGATCCTTTTCGGGCTTATGCTATTTGGGTTGGAACTGATGGTTACAAGCTTTGGTTTACTGAGTATTGCCGCAACCATAGCCATATTTTTCGGGTCTGTGATTCTTTTTCGCTTTGAATATGGACTTGGCGGAGTTCATATGGCTACCATACTTGTCACCACCGCAGGTATTTCGGCCTTTATGGCTTTCTGTATTTACCTAGTAGCCAGGGCCCACCATCATAAGCCTTTTACCGGACCGCATAAACTTATTGGTGGTAACGCGAGAGTCCTTCGTTGGTCAGGCCAGCGAGGCATGGTGCATTTGCATGGCGAATCCTGGAGCGCGGAAAGTCAAACTCCGATGAGCTTGGAGCCTGGTGATCTCGTAACTGTAGCTGAAGTTGACGGCCTTGTACTAAAGATAACTCATAATCAACCACATAACGATACCGGAGGATGACCATGGCTTCTTTTTTACCATTATTACTTATTGTCGCTTTTTTCCTGTTTTCTGCAATTCGGATTTTGAATGAATACGAGCGAGGCGTTATTTTTCGATTAGGACGATATGTTGCGACAAAGGGACCTGGATTGATCATCTTAATTCCAGTTCTTGACAAGATGGTCAAAACCAGCCTTCGAACTGTTGCAATGGATGTTCCGCATCAAGATGTCATCACCAAAGACAATGTTAGTATCAAGGTTAACGCCGTCATCTATTTTCGCGTAGTTGATCCTTCTAAATCAGTGTTGCAGATTGAAGACTATCTATTTGCGACGTCTCAATTGTCTCAGACCACGCTGCGAAGCGTTTGCGGAGCTGTTGAGCTTGATCAAATCTTGTCTCAGCGTGAAGAAGTTAACTTGCAAATTCAAACTATCCTTGACACGCAAACGGATGCATGGGGGATCAAGGTTTCCGGTGTTGAGTTGAAGCATGTGGATCTACCTACGGAAATGCAACGCGCCATGGCAAAACAAGCTGAGGCTGAACGTGAACGTCGCGCAAAGATCATCAACGCAGAGGGTGAATTCCAGGCAGCTGAAAAGTTGACCCAAGCTGCCGAGATTATCGCACGCAGTCCTAATGCTCTTTCACTACGCTATCTGCAGACAATGCGTGAGATGGCATCTTCCAGCCAATCCACGATCCTTCCGATCCCTCTCGATTTTCTTAAACTTATCAGTAAATAACTCTTGTATTAAAACCTTTAACCAACTTATATCCCGATGAATTTTGCAGCTCATAAAAACCAAATGCGTGAGTTGTTTGCTTCTCTTCAGCAAACTGCTGAATCGGGCGAACTGCCGACATTGAATGACGTCACTGCTTTTTTGCATTTATCTGAAAAGATGACCATGCATGCAGATGATTCTTGGCATTCCGAGGCAGAAGATTTTTTGCACTTGACCCGACAGTTGCTCATGGTTGTCAAAAAGCGGAATATTCAGGAGGCTGTCCTGCTGATTGATGCCCTCCACGACGCACAAACCTTTTGCCACAAAACCTTCAGGGTCGAAGGTTAATGTTTCACGTGAAACATTAACCTTCGACTTCTTTGCAGCGCTCCCTTCGGGTCCTGCTTGTCTTGGTATTGCCACCTTCTGAACGTCTCCAATCGTTCATGCCTTGAGAGCATTGCGTGAACTGACAGTGTATGGCATTTATGCCCCGGAACGTTTGGATGGCCAATATGGCTTCGGCATCAGTCAAGGCGAGCAGGGCCTATTCAAGTCATCATATCCATAATTATTATGTTCCTCGGCTGACGCCAGGATTGTCTCAATGTGCGGCGACGCGTGCTCATTTGTTGTGTTGGCCAGTTCTGTGCTTGCCTCCTTGTCGAGCATTGAATCATCGATGTTTGATGCAGGATCTCGTCTTGTGCCGGAAGGTCTGGCTTTGGCTGCACATGCATGCAGATGTCAACATAAGTGAATACAACTCATGCGAACATTCTGCTGTTGTCGGTTGAAAACCGCATGCGGAATTAATCTGCTGAGGGTTGTATTGATATTGAGACAATTGGTTCAATACTTAAAATTGGAAAGTGAGGAAAAGGTGGCAAAAGTCGTTGTTGTTGCCAATCAAAAGGGCGGTGTGGGCAAGACCACCACCGCGGTCAATTTGGCGGCATGTCTTGCCGTGATGGAAAAAAAAATTCTTCTGGCGGATTGTGATCCTCAAGGGAATGCAACGAGTGGCGTTGGGTGGGACAAGGCTTCACGAAAACAGAACTTGTTTTCCGCATATTTTGAGCCGGTTTGTTTCCAAGATGCCGTGCATGCAACATCATTCCCATATCTTTCTCTCCTCCCGGCAACATCTGACTTGGTGGGAGTGGAACTCGAACTTGTGGGCAGGGAAGGGCGGGAATTTTATTTACGGGAAGGGATCAAACAGATTGGCGATGCTTTTGACTATGTGATAATTGACTGCCCTCCATCATTGGGCTTGTTGACCGTGAATGCCTTATGTGCGGCACAATACCTCATTGTACCTATGCAGTGCGAGTTCTTCGCGTTGGAAGGCATGGCTCAGTTGATGCGCACTTACAAGTTGATCCGACAGCGATTGAATCCGAATTTGTCAATGCTGGGGATTATCTTGACCATGCACGACGCGAGGAGCAACTTGACCAAGGATGTAGAGAATGAGGTCAAGAGTCACTTTCCCGGAAAGGTTTTCGATACAACAATTCCAAGAAACGTTCGGTTATCCGAGGCTCCAAGTCATGGGCTGCCGGTCATCAACTATGATATCAAGTCCAAAGGCTCTCAAGCCTATCTGAAACTTGCGGAAGAATGCATCAGCCGTCTGGGGCGTGCAGGTGCAGCCTGATCAATCACACCGGGCAGCCTCTTTTTGGCTCAGTCAGACAGGCGATGCCGAAAAAGAGGTGCCAAGCCGACACTTCGGGTTTTGTTATGAAAGGTGCTGAGTCGCTACAGTTATGAACCACAAAGGCACGAGAGGCACGAAGGAAAAGCGAAGAAACGGCTTCCAGCTTGACGGCTATGTTTATATCCCGCGTATCTACTCAGCACATTTTGCTTGCATGGCATGAAGTGGTCCGGCTTGTCTCGATTTTTCGGCATCGCCTGCCTGAATGATTCAGGATTCGTTCATCGAACCATTGCCAGACGCTTGAAGCGCCAAATGCTGTTCATTTACGCAGTGGTTCGATGCTGCGAAGCCGACGAAGGAGTTGCGAGGTCGAAAAATCGAGACAAGCCGGACCGCTGGTGAGTAGTTACCATCCCGCAGGAATGGCAAGTTTTCACTTTGTGGTTCACCCCGGCAAAGTGAAATTATTCATTTGTGGCCTTTGTACCTTCGTGGTTCAAATGTTTCTCTTGGGTTGCGAGCATGGACCCGCGTTAGCTGTTGGATTGTTTTAGTCATTTGGCGGGGTGCAACTTACTTCAATGACATCCTTGAAGTGATTTTTTCTGATTCTGGCATGGCATGCGCAGCACTCAAATGATACGAGTCCGCCGAGATTCGCGGCCTTCAGGTGAAACTTGCGCGGTGTGTCATGTTGCCAATCTTCGGTTGTGATGCCGCAGTGCTGGCAATTCACGTCCTTGTCCACAGGGTAGGGGAAATCCCAGCATGCCACCAGTGTTTCCCAGTCAGCGATCGGTTCTTTGACCTGCTTGGGTTTTATAACTGGATTTGCGAGAGCGTTCTTGATGGGATTATCAAGTTGATCCCAGAGCGATGAGGGGATAAAGACTCCTAGACGTTTTCCAGATGCATCAAATGCATGAATGATCGAGTTTTCAGACATGGGAACTCCTTTAGAAAATTATTGTTACGCCTCGAAAAGAGATTATCTTTTTGGGTTTCATGTCAAGTCAATGGGAGAAGATAAATGGCCTTACGCGGATTGGGGAGAGGGCTCGGTGCCTTGCTCGGCGAGGAAAGCCAGGAACAGGGGCTTCTTTCACGTGATTCTACCTTGATTTCCGTAGATGCTCTACATCCAAATAGATACCAACCTCGAAAAACATTTTCACAGGAATCCTTGGCGGAGCTGGCATCTTCAATCAGGGTCCATGGTGTCTTGCAGCCGGTAATCGCTCGTGCAGGCCAAGAGGACGGCACGTATGAACTCGTTGCTGGAGAACGACGTTGGCGGGCTTCAAAAATCGCAGGATTAGTGGAAATACCGGCGATCATCCGCGAAATGAGCGACAGGGAAAGCCTTGCTCTCGCGTTAATAGAAAATGTGCAACGCGAAGATTTGAATGCCATTGAGCAGGCGATGGCGTTGCAACAACTGCAAACCGAATTCAAGGCGACCCAAAACGATTTGGCGGAGCGGACAGGTTTGAGTCGCTCCCACATTACCAACCTGCTGCGGTTGTTGCAGTTACCAGATAATATTCAACGAGATATTCAGCAAAATATTTATACTGCCGGACATGGCAGGGCGTTGGCAGCCATCACGGATCCTGAGTATCAGAACATCCTTCGAAAGAGAATTGTGGATTTTGGTCTTTCAGTACGCGAATGTGAGCAGCATGCCGCGTACTGGAAATGCAATGGATGCTTCACGTTTCAAGGCAAGCAGGACTGTGTAAAGAAATCCGATACGCAAAACCTCTTGCAAATGAAGTATGAGTCTGTGTTGGTCAAGGAGATCGGAATCAAAAAAATCACTCTCCGAGGTTCGGAAGAAAAGGGCACCATGTCGATGAGTTACGGCTCCCGTGAGGAGTTTGAACGGTTGCTGACGAAACTGGGTGTAAATGGAGAACGCATAAATTCATGAGCAGTAGCTATGGATATTCCGCGCGGAGACACAGTCAGCTCGGATCAATTCAGCAGAGGCTCAGCCTGCCTTGAATTCGGCCTCGCAACATTTTCCAGAGAGATTATCAATTGATGGAACATCAAGATAAAGCAGCGATCAACATCACACGGGAAGCGTTGCTCGCGGCGATTGAAAACATGACGAAGAACAAGGTCGTGATCGTTGGCGATGTGATGCTTGATGAGTATATCTTTGGTTCGGTGGAGAGGATTTCTCCGGAAGCCCCGGTGCCGGTGGTCTGTGTGGAGAACGAGGAATATCGGCTCGGGGGGGCGGGAAATGTGGCCAAAAACATAACCACCCTCGGCGGCAAGGTTCAACTGTTCGGTTTTCTTGGCCAGGATCAGGCTGCAAAACGCATCTCGGACATGTTTGCCGCACATGCAATAGATGATTGTTGTGTCAAGGAATGTGATCGGCCGACAACACGGAAAACGCGGATCATCGCTCAGCAACAACAGGTGGTGCGTGTGGACCGGGAGTCCTCCTGCATTCCTTCGGATGGAGGAATGCGGCATCTGTTGCACGGCGTGGCGGAAGCAATGCGCACCAGCTCAGTTTTGATCATATCCGATTATGGCAAAGGGCTCATTACTGGCTCCGTGATGGACGAGATTCGATTGATTTGCGAAGCGTTGGAGCACAAGCCGCGAATCATTGTTGATCCCAAGCCCAGGAACTTTCCTTTCTATAATGGGGTCACCATGTTGACTCCGAATACCAAAGAGGCAGGCATCGATTGGCATCTCGCGGCGGGGAGACAAAAGAACGAGGAAGCCATAAATGAAGAAATCTTCGCCGTCGGCAACCGTCTGATGCGCGAGCTGCAAAGCCAACACTTGCTCATTACCATGGGAGCGAGGGGAATGATGCTGTTCATGTCTCAACAACAGGCAATCCATATTCCGACAGCGGCTCGCAAGGTATATGACGTGACTGGAGCAGGGGACACCGTCATCGCTGTTCTCGGGCTGGCTCTGGCATCTGGCCTAGATCCTTTGACTGGCTGCTTGTTGGCAAATTATGCGGCGGGGATCGTGGTGGGCCAAGTCGGGGCGACAGCGGTAAGTCCGAAACAGCTCAAAGAAGCCGTTCTTACCTGGTCGCTTCCAGAGGTCCGTCAGATTGCATCCTGACGACTGAAATCGCACTTCTCGGCTATAAATCGTTCCGGATCGCGAAAGGTATTTGCATCATTCGCAATATCCCGCAACTCTCATGTTGCAAAACATATAGCCGCATTGTTCATACTGATATGATCAAATGGCGTTGCGCAATTCATTGGCTGCCTAATTATCGTGCATCATTTTGAGTCGGTTCGGGAGCTAAAACAAAAAAGGCTCCAACTTTTCAGTTGGAGCCATATATGACGTTTTTGGTGCCGAAGGGGAGAGTCGAACTCCCACGGAGAAACCCCCACTAGACCCTGAACCTAGCGTGTCTACCAATTCCACCACTTCGGCACGAAGAGAAGCTTCTACGCGGATTGGCTTAGGTTGGCAAGAGGTTCTGTAAATTTTATTTCAGCACAAAAGTTATGACTATTTGGCATAACGCCGACAGCGGATTTTATCATATCACGGTTGAAGGTCCCATCGCTTTCCAGTAGACATCATAGGTGCGCCTCCTGCCGAGTCATCTTCTGTTTTTTTCTGTTCGGCAGAGGCTTATACCTTTCTCATCAGGAGCATCCCCATCGCATGCAGGTTTTGCGTAGTCTTCAAGAGGCTTTGAAAAACGTTTCGAAGTCCTGCGTTACCATCGGCAATTTTGACGGCGTTCACATGGGCCATCAAAAGCTGCTTTGCCGAACCAGACAAAAAGCCGCTCTCAGCGGGTTGTCCAGCGTGGCCGTGACTTTTGAGCCGCATCCCTTGCGGGTGCTTGTCGGGGCGCATACGCCGCCGTTCATCACCCTTCCCCATCAAAAGTTGGAGGCCATCGCTACTCTGGGCATGGACTTCACCTTCTGCGTCGAGTTTACAAAAGAACTGGCCAAGCTGGAGCCCGAGGAATTCGTCTGTACCTATCTAGTCCAAGGACTGGGAATGCGGAATATGGTCATAGGCTACGACTACGCCTTCGGGCGCAACCGTAAGGGCGACTACGTCATGCTTTGCGAACTGGGGGAGCGTTATGGCTTTGACGTCGAGCAGATCGGTCCTGTCCTGATCGATGACGCGGTGGTCAGTTCTTCACGGATCCGGGACATGGTTCAGTCCGGGCTGGTGTGGGAAGTTAGACCCCTGTTGGGCAGGTTTTATCGAGTCCAGGGCAAGGTGGTGACGGGACGCAATCGAGGCGGCAAGCTGTTGGGATTTCCTACGGCCAATTTGCGACTTCTAGACGAACTGTTCCCCAAGACAGGGGCATATGCGGTCTGGGCCGAATATCTGGGGCGGACGTATCCGGCTGTGGCCAATATCGGCTACAACCCCACGTTCGGCAATGACGTGCTCTCCGTGGAAGCCCATATTCTGGACTTCGAGGAAAACATATACGACAAGGAAGTCTGCATTCATTTCGTGCAACGGCTGCGCAGCGAGCAGAAATTCGAGAATCTGGAAGCTCTGATTTCCCGCATCCAGGAAGACATCCTCCTGGCCCGCCGCATTCTCGGGTCGCCGGAAGCGCACCTAGTTGAGGCGCGACACTGCGTTTAGCAGGTTGTTGAAAATCCCGCGTCAGCGCGGCGACCAAAGGCAGCGATTGCCCTTGACAGTTGCCCAGCCCAGGGGCAGTCCGCGCCAATAGAGGCCGAATGGCCCGCTTTTATTCCGCGATGGGATTTGCCCGGCCGGAAGTTGCAGGCTCTGGCCTTGCAGAAGTCTGACCAATTCTTCGACATCATCAATGTTAACTCCGCGTTGTGGCGCATATTCCGGAAGAAGCAGGCGCAGCCGGGTGTTCAGGCGCACAACGTCGCCCTGGAGTCGGCCCAACTCATAACCCTGCCACCGGAGCCCCAGCGGGAAGTCCATTGTGCGTTCGGGCAAAAACATGATCCGTCCTTTAAAGTTGCGCACTTCGCCGGCGGGCAGGTTTGCCCAGGCAATATCTTCTGATCCTGAATACCTGCTCATATCCAAGGGCTTGCCGGGTAAATCGTCCCGGTCCGAAAGCGCATCCGGAGGATTGTCGCCCTTCTCCCGGATCAGGGCAGACAGAAAGAAGCCCTGTCCTTCGCCGGCTTCGGTGCGCACCTGCATGCATCCGCCGGTCAAGTCGGAGGTTGTACAGGAATCGTCAAATCCCGGCAGAAAATGAAGAGGCGTTGATTGCAAATCAAGTTCGGACAAGGCCCATTGGACTTGATCTTGGTTCTCTTCTGGGTTGGTTGTGCAGGTGGAATACAGGAGTCGTCCTCCTGGAGCCAGCATTGAAAATGCCTTGCGCAACAGTTCGCGTTGCAAGGAGATGAGCGGTTTGAGCTTGTGCGGGGGCCACATTTCCAAAATGCGGGGATTGCGCTCCACTGTCCCCCAACCGCTGCAGGGAGGATCGAGAAGAATATGAGAAAACAGCCCTTCCGGCAGGGGAAGGTCCTGTCCCGGATAGCGGCAAGTGGCCACATGTGTCAGGTTCAAAGCCGCCAGATTGTGGCGCAGGGTCGCCAAGCGCTGCTCATTGGGTTCATTGGCCAAAACCAGGCCCGTCGGCCCCACAAGCTGGGCCAGCAATCCCGTTTTGCTGCCGGGGCTGGAGCACATGTCCAGAACCATGGCCCCAGCGGGAGGATCGAGCAGCAGCGGGGGGAGCATGGACGAACGGTCCTGAATGTAAATCAGCCCGAATGCCGCCGCCATGGACGAACCAAGTGGCTTGGGCTGTTCGTGCACCTGATAGGCCAAGGGAGAGAAAGGTTCCGGGGAGAACACATAACCTTGGGATCGAAGCAGATCTTCCACTAGGGAAACCTGTTCGGGTTGGCAGACGATACGAAAACTTCTCGGCATTCGTCTTATGCCCTTATACGTGGCTTATGAGTGGTTATTTTTTTCATTCTAGGGACTTGCATCGTGGAGTGTTCGGCTTGCGGATGAAGGGATATTTGCTTTAGAGGGGAAAAGAGTTTATGAGAGCTATTTGTTTAAACCATAAAACGGTTGCGTGAGTCATTGTTCCAATCAGTTCCTTCAGTAAAGTCTCGGGATTCGCCCAATCATACCATTTCAGCAGCATTGTTCGCAGCCTTGTTTCAAGCGCTTGAGGTCTGCGTTCCGGAACAGCGGGCGGCAATTCTCGATGTACTGGAGCCCAGGCTGGGTTCCGTTCATGATGATTTGTCCGGCAAGGTTCGTGCCCTGCAAACTCCCGGGCTGGAAAGACAGGACAAAATTCAGGGCTTGTGGTTGCTGTATCTTTCCTTTGTAGCCTATCCTCAGGGTGATGTGCAAATCTGGATCGGGCCCGACCTGTTCAGCGATGATACAGGAAACCATCTGCGACTGATTCTGCCGGGGAAAGTATCAGCGATAATTTCAACCATGCTTGAAGATATGCGAATACTGGCGCGGGTCGTGAGCCCCTGGGCCGATGTCGTCGTCAAAGAGACTCGGCCAGGGCATGTCGTCGTGATTCTGAGCTGAAACGGACGACGTGATAATTGTTGTCGAGGTAATTGTTCAGCAGATCCAACTCCTGGCTGTTAGTTTCAGCACTGACCCAAAGTGATCACCCTTTGCCTTATCTGCCGTCTCCGAATGATCTTATCCGCGAAAGCGGGTACCGTTATCTTGCACCAAAGTGCAGAGTGGTAGTTTACTCGTTGTGAATAATTCATCCAGCCCCATTTCTTTCTCTCCCCGCCAATGAAAGGAGAATTTATGCGTTATCTGTTTCGCTTCATGATTGTTGCATTCATTTTTTTCAGCAGCGCGACATTTGCCTGGTCCCAGGCTGCCGCGGAGACTGACGAAACTCTCAAACGTTTCGCGGTGCTGCCGTTCGCGGTCCACGGACCGGATCAATATGCCTATCTCGGTCAGGGCGTACAAACCATGCTCACATCGCGTTTGAAGTGGACGGATCGGTTCGAGGACCTGGACAGGTCGACCATCGCCCAGGTCGTGGCCTCCATTCCGCGATCGCAGGAAGAAGCCCTTTCGGCACATGCTGCTTTGGGGGTGGACTATCTGATTTTCGGCAGCGTGACCATCCTGGGCGATCAAGCCAGCCTGGACGCCCACGTGGTGGATGCGCAGGGACGGGACACTCCGCAATCGGCGCAGGTCGCCTTGAACGATCTGATTCCGGCCCTGGAAGGCATGGCCAGGGAGATCAACGCGCAGGTATTTGGCAGGCCCCAGGCTCAGACTCCCCAGCAGGCCCAGGCCGCAAGTCCTGCGGGCCCTGTTCATCCCGACTTGATCTACAATGAATATGGTCCGGAGAGGACACCCTATCACCTCAATCCGGACATTCTCTACTCTGGCGCCGCGGATTCCCCGGGCCGCTGGCGCAGCCAGGCTCTCCCGTTTGCTTCACTGGGCGTGGTGGTCGGGGATGCCGACGGCAATGGGCGAAATGAGATTTTTATGCTTACGGACAACAAGGTCCTGGCCTATCATGCCGTCGACAACAGGCTGATGCCTCTGGGCGAATATGCCGCGCCTCTGCGTCTGCAATGCCTGAACATCAACCTGATGGACATCAATGGCGACGGTTTTAAAGAAATTATCGTCTCCGCCATCATGGACGAAACGCCCAGGTCCTTTATTCTGAATTTTATCGATGGCAAGTTCGTACTGGCCGAAGACCGCATTCCTCTCTATCTGAACGTGGTTCGCATACCCCCGGACTATAGGCCGACCTTGATCGGTCAGCGCAAGGGGCGCACTCGGCTGTTCGATTCGGGAGTGCATGAGATTTTGCGCATGAACGGGCAGCTTGACCTGTCGCGGGCCTTGAACCTGCCGCAGGGGACGAACGTCTTCAATTTTGCCTTCCTGCCCCAGGACGATGACTTCAAGGTTGTCGTTGCCGACAACAAGGACAAATTGCGCGTTTTTTCCTCCAACAACACATTTCAGTCCGTCACTGAAGAACCCTACGCCGGATCTTCCCTGGGGTTGGAAGTGGACGAGTCTTTTCCCGGCATCAGGCAGGATCTGGACGGAGACATGATGAGCTATTACTATATTCCGTCGCGTCTGGTACCGGTCAAGCTGGGTCAGGGCGCTTCCTGGAATCTGCTCGTGAACCGGAATATTTCTCTCTCGGCCCAGTTCTTCGCCCGGTACAGATATTTCCCACAGGGCGAAATCCACGCCTTGTTCTGGGATGGCATCAACATGAACATCAACTGGAAGACGCGTCGCATCCGCGGAACCGTGGTGGATTACGGGCTGGCCGATGTCATGAACGATGGCAGAACCGAACTGTTCGTGCTTGTTAACACCCACCCCGGCGCCACCGGTTTCACGCAGCGCCGCACAGTTTTGCTTTCCTACACCCTGGATATGGATGCGGAAATGGAAGAGGGGTTCACGCTGGACATGGGGCTGAACTAGGGGAGCAATCGCTACCGCAAAGCAGGCATTCCCATGGCCGCGGTTCAATTCTGGAAGGTGAGCAGAGCCGAGGCGGGACAGAAGCTGCTCCAGTTTCTGCGCCGCCGCCTGGAGGGAGCCGTCCCCCCTCCGGCTTTACAACGTTGGATTCGCACCGGCCAGGTGCGTGTAGACGGGTCCCGGGCCAAGCCCGGGACCCGTCTAGAAGAAGGGCAGGAGATTCGCGTTCCTCCCTATTCCGTTGAACAAGCAGCACCGCCAGGTACACCGGGGATGAGTGCTTCAGCCAAACTCAAGCCGGTTGTCGTCCATGAAGACCATGACCTGCTTGTTTTGGCCAAGCCGCAGGGCTTGCCCGTCCATGCCGGCACTGGACATCATGACTCCGTCGCCGCCGGATTGGCCGTTGAATTTGCCCACAGTTCATGGAAGCCGACCCTGGTCCATCGCCTGGATCGCGATACATCCGGCCTGCTGGTTGTCGCCAAGACCTACTCCTGCCTGCGCATGCTGCACGATCAGTGGCGTGCGGGGCTCGTCAACAAATCGTACCTGGCCTGGGTTCACGGGGCGACTTACTGGTCGACGCCGACTCTTCTAGAAGATGCGGCGAGAAAAGTTCAAAGCGACGTTGGGGAAAGAATGGTCGTTGGGGACGGCAAAACCTGCCGTTCCCTGGTTCGCACCATCCATCATTCAGAATCCTGCAGCCTGGTGCTGATTGCACCCATCACCGGACGTACCCATCAAATTCGGGTCCAGCTCTCCAGCCGGGGCCATCCCTTGATCGGTGACCGTAAATACGGCGGGCCACCCCGCCCCTCAGGCATGCTGCTGCATGCCTGGCACATCCGTTGGCCTGGCCAGGAGTTTCAGCTTTTGCCGGACTGGCAGGGGACCTGGGCAATTTCTCGGATTGCTTCCGAGGCCGTGTTGCTGCAAAGAACCAGGGAGCTTATTGCAATGCCGGGGAAGGTGGATTGGGATTGCGGGACAGGTGGGGGCTAAAAGGTCCGGGCCGCGATCCATCCTCCGGAGATGAAGGCCGCCAGGGAGCTGCCCAGGTTGACCAGGGCCACAACGAGCAGGATCCGGCAAAGCGGATTGGTCCAGAAGCCTTTCAACGTCGTGATGGCCTGGGGGAGATCTTCAAGGTCCGCCACGGTGGGGCGCCGGATCACGGCCTGGACGAAACCGGCCACGAATCCGGCGGCGATCATCGGATTGAGGCTGGTAAACGGAGAAGCGACCATGGCCGTGAGTATCGTCAACGGATGGGCCCAGGCCAGAACGGCACCCAGTCCGGCCAGGACGCTGTTCAGGCCGATCCAGATGAATGCCGATTCCATGGCATGGCTCTGACCTTCCTTGAAAAACCCCCACGCTATCAGGGCGAGAATGGCGATGGGAATGGCCCATTTCAGAAATTTCGCGATGTTGGTCTTGGGCGGTAAAACCACCAGGGGAGTCAGGTCGATGTCCTGGTGGATGTGAGCTTCAATGCCGCTGACATGGCCGGCGCCGACCACGGCCACAATTGTTTTTCCGGGGGCCTGACGAATTTTTTGGGCCAGGTAGACGTCGCGCTCATCAATCAAACGCCGTTTGACCTGGGGAAACTCGTCCGCGAAAGCATCCATCAGGATTTCCAACTGGTCTTTCTTCTTCAAGGATTCCACGACCTGATCATCGATCTTGCCGGCAAACAACAGCCCCATCAGCAACTGCCCGACCATCTTGAATTTTTCCAGAAATCCCAAATGCCGCCATGTTCGCTTCAGGGTAATTTCCACTTCCCGGTCCGCGAGAACCAGTTGCGCCCCTGTCTCCTTGGCCAGGCGGACTCCCTCGGCCATGTCCGCTCCCGGCTGGATGCCGAGCTGATCGCCCAGCTTGCGGTAGAACGAGGAAAGTATCAGCTGGGCCAAAAGAAAGGGAGTCTTGCGTTCACGGATCACACGCATGATGTCCATCTTGCGCCATCCGTCCCGGTCGACGATGGCGCGGTGGCGGGAGGCGCAGAGTTCAACGCAGATGGTGTCCGGGTGGACAGCTTCGACGGTTTGGCGGACATCCTGTACGCTTTGCTTGGAAACATGGGCCGTGCCAACTAGGTACACGTCTCTGTCGTCAACACGGACATGTTTTACGCAGGAAGGCAGTTCAAGGGGCTCAGCCGGGGAATTTTGTACTTGATTCATTGTTCGGAAAATGGAGAAATGTTCTGCCGGGAAAAAGATTTGGGGGAATAGCGGAAAAAATAATTATCTACACCGGGCGGCAAATGAGAGCAAGCGGGTGGGATGACGAATTCTTGACCATCACTGGTTTGGATACAATAATTGAGTCTGGATGTTCCACACAATACAGCATTCTTGCCTTGACATTTTTCCAGAGATTGACCAAACACAGCGCATGTGAACTTTATCGCAAAGGAGCGCACTCATGGGCATCACTGAAATTATTCCCACTTTGATCAGCAACGCAGCCAAGGAAGCCGATTTGTCCAGCGTGATCGGCGTCGGTTTCATTTTCACCTACCTGACCATCATTGTCGTCACCGCACTTGTTCGCATCAAGCAGGGCAAGCACATGGATCACTGATCCATCGGCGACGATGTCCTGACCTGAGCTTCATCAGGACCTGATCTCCATCAAAGCCGGGCATTCCTGCCGGATTCATGCAGGATGTTCGGCTTTGCAACCGACGGGAGCCGCCATGAACGTGATCCTTCGGTCCTCACGGGAAGAGGCTGTCGTTCGTGACCAACGCCTCCCCCTATTCACTTCCGGTTCCCCGAAGAGTTTCGCCGGCCCTTGTTTTATCATTGACCAAGGGGCAATGCCCACCGTGGGTTCCGTGCTGACAAGCCCGGACGATGCGGCGAGCGTCCAGGTCGTGAGCAAATTCTATTGGGCGGAAGATTCAGAAGACCTGCCAAGCATTGAGAGCTGCTGGGTGAGGATCTTGAAGGATTTTCATGCGGATTCCCTTGCCTTGCCCTGGACGGTTGCGAAGCAGGGATACGCTTTGGCCTGGGTTACCCTGAGCGACAAGGGCTATGTCGGCGCCAGGGAAGATCAGGCCGGGCCCTTGATTGCCGAGCTGGTCGGCGGGGATCTTTCCGTGGCTCTGGTGCAAGGATATCTGATCCCGGATGACCCGAGGCGACTGCGTTCGCTCCTTGTGGGGCTGGCCCTGGAGCAGCAGTTCGACCTGGTCCTGACCACCGGAGGGACCGGAGTCGGTCCTCGCGACATCACCCCGGAAACGACGCTGTCGGTAATTGAGAAGCGGCTTCCGGGAATGGAAACGGCGATGCTCCAGACGGCATTGCTGAAAACAGCGCACGCCGTTATCTCCAGGGCCGTTGTCGGCACGCTTGGTCAAAGCCTGATCATCAATCTGCCCGGTTCTCCCAAGGCGGTCCGTGAAAATCTCGGCGCGCTTCTCCCGGCTCTTCGTCATACCTTGGCCAAGCTCCAAGGCGATCAGTCCGACTGCGCGCAAGTCTGCTGAAGGCGCGCGAATTCCAAGACGAGCATTTCATTCTCTAATCCCGATTGGCATCTTCCATGTCCAGTGATCTGTTTCGAGCCGATCTTCACATCCATTCGCGGCATTCTCGCGCCACGAGCCGGAACCTCTCGCCCCGGCTTCTCGCGGCCTGGGCCCGGGTCAAGGGGTTGGATGTGGTGGCCACCGGTGACTTCACCCACCCCGGATGGCTTGCGGAACTGGAAGACGATCTGGAAGAAGACGGATCGGGACTGCTGGTTCCCAGGCAGCCCGTTGATGTCGCCGCTGAAATCCCCTGGCTGGAAGCCGTCCCCCCGGTATCCCGAACGCGGTTCATGCTTTCCGCGGAAATCAGCACCATCTACAAACGTGGGGACAAGGTTCGCAAGGTCCATCACCTGGTTTTTCTGCCCGGTCTGGAGCAGGTCAGAGCCCTGAACTTCAAGCTGGCCCAGATCGGCAACCTGGGATCGGACGGTCGGCCCATTCTGGGGCTCGATTCCCGCCACCTGCTGGAAATGGTCCTTGAAACCCATCCCTTGGCCTTTCTCGTCCCCGCCCACATCTGGACGCCCTGGTTTTCTTTGTTCGGCTCCAAATCCGGCTTCGACACCATCGAGGAATGCTACGGTGATCTGGCTTCGGAAATTTTTGCCCTGGAAACCGGACTGTCTTCGGACCCGGCGATGAACTGGCAATGGAGCGCGCTGGATCGATTCCGGATGATCTCCAATTCGGATGCCCATTCCGGGGAGAAACTGGCTCGCGAAGCCAACCTGTTCAGTGGCGAGCCGAGTTACGAGGGGATTTTCCGGGCCTTGCGCGGCGAAGGGCAGAGCCACAAATTCTTGGGTACCGTGGAATTCTTTCCCGAAGAGGGGAAGTATCATCTGGACGGACACCGGAACTGCAATGTGGTGCTGGACCCCAAGGAATCCAAGGCTCATCAAAACATTTGCCCGGTATGCAACCAGCCTTTGACCCTGGGCGTATTGCACCGCGTTCTCGAACTCGCCGACCGGGGCCTGCCTCTGCAGCCGGAGAACCAGCCGGATTTTCATTCCCTGGTGCCGCTCAACGAGCTGATTGCCGAGATCGTGGGTACGGGCCCGGCCACGAAGCGGGTGCGCAACGAGTACTCCCGGCTGGTCGCCTCACACGGATCGGAACTGCACATTCTCGGTGAATTGCCGCTGGACGAGCTTCGTCGCAACAAGCCGCTCCTGGCCGAATCCATCAGCCGCATGCGCCAGGGAAAGGTTCTTCGTCAATCCGGTTTTGACGGAAACTACGGCAAGATCTCCATGTTCACGCCACAGGAGCAACGTGAATTCCTGCGCGGACGGTCCTTCTTCATCCCTGAGCCGACAGCGGCTGCCTCTCCCGAGGTGGCGGCCCAGACCGCGGCGCCATATTCAGCCACGGAGACCCAAATTTCGGATCACCCGGTTCAAGACGCCGCACCCGTTCTTGTGTTCAACGAAGAGCAGGATCGGGCCCTGCGGGCCGGGCCGCATCCGGTTCTGGTACTTGCCGGACCAGGCACTGGAAAAACAAGGACATTGATGGGCAGAATCGCCCATCTGCTGCGCCAGGGAGTTCATCCGCGACGGATGCTGGTGGTCACGTTCACTCGTCGCGCCGCCCAGGAACTTCGCGAACGACTGGTAAACATGCATGGAGAGGACGAGGCCATACCCCAGGCTGATACGCTGCACGCCATGGCTTATGAAACCTGGACCCGCGTCCAGGGCGAGGCGCCGGTCCTGCTCTCCGACGACGCAGCCCGGCGCGTTTTTGCCGCGGCCAACCCCGAGTTGACTTCCGCTCAGCTTAAGCAACTGTGGGATGAACTTTCCCAGGCCAGGGAACGGCGAAGTTTATCCGAAAACATAACGGAACCCGCCGATCGCTATGCTCGCCAAAAACAGGACTGGAATTTGGTGGACTATAGCGATCTCCTGGAATTCTGGCTGGCACATGCCGCGAACGATCAGACTTCCAGCCCTTATACGCACATTCTGGTGGACGAGGTCCAGGATCTTTCACTCCTGCAATGGGAGTTGCTGCAACACCTGTCCCCGGCGGACGGCGCAGGGTTCTGGGCCATCGGGGATCCTCGTCAATGCATATACGGATTCCGGGGCGCCGTGCCGGATATTGCTGACGCCATGCAATCAAAATGGTCGAATCTGGAAACCATTCCCCTGAACGTCAACTACCGTTCGGCCTCAAACCTGACGCAACTCTACCGCGGATTGTTCCCTGAAGAACAGGCAATGCAATGCCATGACCAGTCAAGCGGGCGAATTGCGCTG
The DNA here is from genome assembly GCF_900104215.1 of Desulfonatronum thiosulfatophilum. NCBI lineage: Bacteria > Pseudomonadati > Thermodesulfobacteriota > Desulfovibrionia > Desulfovibrionales > Desulfonatronaceae > Desulfonatronum > Desulfonatronum thiosulfatophilum. The sequence continues at coordinate 61,988 of NZ_FMXO01000004.1, forward strand.
TTTCAAGCTTCCACCGACATGCGGGAAGCTGCCTGGATTGCGGGACAGGTCCGGGGACTTCTTGGCGGGACGGGACACTGGGAATCGGATCATGGGCGGCACGGGTGCCTCAGTCCCGGCGACATCGGGATTCTGGTGCGGATGAAGACTTTGATTCCCGCGGTAATGCAGGCCTTGCAGCGGGAGGGGATACCCTGCTCAGCCCCGGAAGCCGAACCCTTCTGGAAAGAACCCCGGGTTGCGATTCTGCTCCAGGCGGCGTCCGGAATCCTCGGACTTGGCGGAATGGAAGAAGGAGCTTTGCAGTGTCCGCAACAGGTGGTCGTTCAAGGTCCGGTGGCCCTTGCGGCGCATCTTCAGGATGTGATGCCGTTTGACCGGCTTTTCTGGCAAGGCAAGGAGTTCCTGGCCCTCAAAAAGGCCTATGCACGACATCAAGGCTGGGCGGGACTGCTGACCTGGATCAATTTCCAGGCTGAATTGGAACTTGTTCGAAGCCGCGCGGAAACGGTACAGGTGATGACCCTGCATGCATCCAAGGGACTGGAGTTCGAGGCGATCTTTCTGCCGGCTCTGGAAGACGGTTTGCTGCCCATGATCGGTCTGGACCTGTTTGGAGGGTCAGGCGGGAACACAGCCGGCGTCTCGAATATTCCTGCCGGTCGCCAGACGGATCTGGAAGAAGAGCGCAGGTTGTTTTACGTGGGGTTGAGCAGAGCCAAGCGATGGTTGTTTCTCAGCCATGCCGGAAAACGGAATCTCTTCGGGCGGAGCCTGAGACTCAAGGCCTCCCGTTTTCTCGAGAACTTTCCCAAAAAGGGAATCCAGCGCAGTAAAACCGTAGAGCAGACCGTACGCCGCCAAAAGCGCATTTCCCTCTTTTCCTGAACGGGGAAGCACGGCTTCCTAAAACCGTCGCAAGAGCCGGCACATTCTCATTGCAAGAATGAAGTGGTCCGGCATGATTCGATTTTTAGTTGCCGGTTGTATGATGAAGCCAGGCTTCGTTCCTCGAGCTATTGCCCTGAGGGCTGATGCGCCAAAATTGGTATTTGCGCAAGCGGCTCGATGCAAGAAGCCGGCGGGAAATTTGTATTCTCAACAACGCAGTTGATTCTCTCGTTCTGAGAAAACGGGATAATGTTATTACGGGAGTCGCTCGGGCATTATGAGAAACGGAGTCTCAAACCCGTACTGAAGTGCAATTGAAAGGGAGCGAGGGAATCTGATCTGAGTCAGGAAGATGCGCTACTGAAGCTAGAAAAATCGCAGGGCACGGTAGATGAGACGTTCGTAGACCGTGCATACCCTTTGAGCCGTGCAGGTGTCGACGCCGATTTCGCGTAGCCTGCAGTATACGTGCAAGGGGTTAAAATAATGTTGAAAAATAATACGAACTTTGCGCATTCCTGGATGGCCTTTCGTTTCAGTGACGAACTACATGTAGATTTTGATCTCTGTATGCAACTGCAACGTATGTGCCATGTCTTGCTCATCAAACCTTGCGCATGGAATCTATTGCTGTAAAATATACTTTGTGTCAATCACCTTGCGCCATGACAGGTAAACAATTCGGCAGTATGGAAGTACGCTCATTTCTTCAAATCAAGAACATCCTGCAAAAGTGCGAGCAATAATTGCCGCTCCGTCCTTTGTCTGGCCGGAGCACATTGCCGGCAACTGCCTGCGTCTCTGCGAACATGTCGATGAAGTCGGCCTGCTTTTCCTGGAATCACAAACCTGCCTGGCCTATACCGATCATGACCTGCCGAAGTTTCTTGGGGAGACAGGGCTGCGGTTTCATGTTCACTTGCCCTTGGACCTGCCATGGTGCGAAGGACCGGAGCGCGTCTGGCAGGTTATCTGGGGGCTTCAAAAGAAAGCGGCATTTCTCAATCCCTGGGGGGTCGTACTGCATCCGCCCTCTATGGTCGGTATCCGATCTCTTCAAGAGGAGGTCATCGATCCGCTGGCAAGCGTTGCGGATCAGTGGTTGCAATCTGGGGCACAAGCTGAAAGTCTGCTCTTGGAGAATACCAGGGAAAATGACCTGATCGCCTTGTGGCCATTGATTCAAGCGCTCAAGCTGGGTATTTGCCTTGATTTGGGCCATCTGCTCGCCTATGGTCAGGGAATGCACAACATCCCCGGTGTATGGCCGCATGTGCGAATGGTTCATCTCAGCGCACCGGGGCCACATGGCGAGCATTTTTCTTTGCGAAAACTGGATGATCGTGGCTTTGCTCTCATGCAGGAAATCCTTCGTCAGATCGACCCGGGTTGTGTGTTGATGGTGGAAGTGTTTGACCCAAAAGATTTTCTAGAATCACTCCATATCCTTCTAGCCCTGATAGGTTCCGAAAATGATCACCCTGATTCTCGGCGGTGAAAAATCCGGCAAATCCGGCTGGGCACTGCAGCATCTGCTGCAAGCCCCGGGGTCACGCCTGTTTGTCGGCACGGCCAGAGCCCGTGACCTTGAAATGCGTCGGCGCATCCGGGAGCATCGCCGTGATCGCCCCGCGCATTTGCCGGCCCGGGAGGCCGACATCGACCTGCCCGCCATCCTGTCTCAGGAAGTCCCGCAGCATGGGGCGATCCTGGTTGACAGCCTGGACTTCTGGCTTTTCTCCTGCGTCCAGACTGATCAGGAGGAGTTGCTTCGCGAAAACCTGCTGGATTGTCTGCGCAACACAACACCCACGACGCATTTAATCCTTGTCAGCTCGGAAATTGGTTTTGGACCGATCCAGGCAACTCCACAGGCTCGGTCCTTTGTGCGTTCCCTGGGCCTGCTCAACCAGCAGGTGGCTGCTCTCGCGGACGAAGTCGTAATGATCGTGGCCGGGTTGCCTCTCTGGTTGAAGGGAAGGAATTGAAATGGGTTATTTTCGTTCATTGGAAGCCAAGCTGGAGGTACTGAGCGGATTGTGGCGCAAATCGGATCGCTGGTTGATCATGATGAACGCCGATCCCGATGCATTGGCTTCAGCTCAGGCCTTGCGCCGAATCATGGCCAGAAAAGTGGCCGCGGTGGACTGTGCTCAGGTGAACGAGATTTCGCGTCCGGACAATCTGACCATGATCAAGTCCCTGCGCATCCCGACACAACGACTGACTCCGAACCTCGCCGTCCAGTACGACCGGTTCGCCCTGGTGGATTCCCAGCCGCACCATCATCCAGCCTTTCGTGAACATGCATTTTCGGTGGTCATCGATCACCACCCGCTGGTTCCGGATAATCCCGTGGAAGCTGAATTCAAGGATATCCAGCCCGGATACGGCGCCACCAGCACCATGTTGACGGAGTATCTCTACAACCTGAAGATCCGGCCCGGAGAGTTGCTGGCCACGGCTCTGCTCTACGGCATCAAGACTGATACCCAAAGTTTTGAGCGTCAGTTTTCAGATATCGATGTGCGTGCCTTTCGCTACCTGAGCAAGTTCGGCAACCACAACTTGCTTCGCAAGATCACGCGCAGTGAATTTCGGCTGGACTGGCTGAAATATTTCTCGCTGGCCTTTCGCAAGCTCAGGGTGAGCGGTCATTGCCTCCATGTGTTCATGGGCCGTCTGGACTCTCCGGACATTCTGGTCATCCTCGGGGACTTTTTCCTGCGTCTTTACGGCATATCCTGGACCGTGACCTGCGGCATCTGCGACAGCACCCTGATCCTGATCTTCCGGGGAGACGGGCTGCATCGGGACATGGGAAAGCTGGCCGCCAAGCTGTTCGGCGATGTTGGATCGGCCGGAGGACACGCGACCATGGCCCGGGCGGAAATTCCGCTGGAAAATATCGGTGATCAAGAGCCGGAGGATTTCATTCTGCACCGCCTGTGCCCCTCGAAGGTCCGCCCTCTTGCCGTTCCTGTCCAATCATAGAGAACCCATGAGTTTAAAATCCCGCCTCAATCTGAATACGGATCCCATTTTCCTGATCGACGGAACGTCGTTTCTCTACCGGGCGTTTTACGCCTTTCCGGACCTGAAACGCTCGGATGGATTTCCCACCAACGCCCTGTTTATCGTTCTGCGCCTGCTGTTGCGCTTGCAACGAGAGGAGAACCCCGAATTTGCGGGCTTTTTTCTGGACGGGCGGGGGGCGACCTTTCGCCACGAACTCTTTACGCCTTACAAGGCGCAACGCCAGAGCACGCCCGAGGGCTTGGTGCAGCAGATCGAGCCCCTGGTGCAAGGGGTTCGTCTTTTTGGTTTGACGACGCAGATTTCCGAAGGCGTCGAGGCCGACGATCTCATTGCCAGCCTTTGCTCCCGGTTCAAATCGCAACGTCCGGTGATCATTGTCGGCTCGGACAAGGATCTGCTGCAGTGCCTGGATGCCAACGTTTTTCTTTGGGACCCCGGTCTGAAGAACGAGAAACTGGTCTCCAAAGAATCATTCCAGCAAGAACATGGTCTCGATCCGCGGCAGTGGCCGGATTATCAGGCTCTTGTGGGCGACAGCAGCGACAATATTCCCGGTGTTCCCGGAGTTGGTCCCAAGACTGCCAAGGCCCTGATGCAGCGTTTTCCCACGCTGGAGGCATTGCGGGACAATTTTTCATCACTATTGCCCAAAGAGCGAAAAAAGATCGAACCCAGCCTGGAAGATCTCTTCATCTATCGGGAATTGACCCGCTTGCGCACGGATCTGCAGCCGGAAGCCCGGATTTTCGATTACCAGTGCAAACCGCATGAAGGTGATGCGTTCAGGAATTTTTTGCGCACGTATGAGTTTCGATCCCTGGAGCGGGAAATTTTGGCTTTGACGCCACATCTGGCCGGCAGTGGCGATTTGCTCCGACCGAGAACGGCAAAGCCTCTCCGACCGGTCGGCAGACCCAAGGCAGTTCAAGCCGTTAGTTCGGCTATACCCGAATCAGGCGCACTCCATGACGAGGCGCAACGTCGTGTCCTGCCGCTGGAGGAACTGCCGGATCTTGGATCTAAAACCGTCAGTGTCTTGCGACTTCCCGATGGGTGGGGCCTTGGGTTGGGTGACCAGGAACTGCTCTGGACTGGTCCAACGGATGCCTTGATCGCCGCGGCGAAGGGCTCGGATTTGGTTGCGGCGCATTCCTGGAAGGATCTTCTGGCCGCCGAGCCCTCCTGGACAGTCATTGACATGGCTCGCCGGTTCGACGTCAGCCTGGCGGCATATCTGCTGCAGCCCGAGGAACGGGACTACGCTCCTGCTGCTCTGGCACGCAGATACCAGCACGAATTGGCCGAGGAGGCGTCGCCGGCCAACCCTGCCCAACTGATTCTCCAACTGACGGCCGTCCTGCAGCGCAGCACGGCGCAGGCCGGATTCGAAGGTCTTGTCGCCTCGCTGGAAATGCCGTTGATCCCGGTGTTGGTGGACATGGAACGCAGCGGCGTGCTGCTGGATCAAAAAGCGTTGCGCTCTTTCCTGGATGAGGTTCAGGCAACGCTGGCCCAGCTTTCCTGCTCCATTTGCGAGAAGGCCGGAAAGGAGTTCAATTTGCGGTCCAGCCAGCAACTGGCGGAAGTCCTTTTCCAACGCCTGGGGCTGAAAACCGGCCGCAAAACTCCCGGAGGGAGCCGTTCCACGAACGTGGAGATTCTCGAAAAGCTGGCCGGGGAACACCCCATCGTCCCTGAAATTCTAGAGTATCGGAAACTGGAGAAACTGCGATCCACCTATCTGGAGCCCCTTCCCAAGTTGATGGATCGCGAAGGCCGGGTGCACACCACCTTCAACCAGTTGGCCGTGGCCACGGGGCGGCTGTCCAGCAGCAACCCCAATCTCCAGAACATCCCTATTCGTGGACCTCTGGGCATGAGGATGCGGGCCTGCTTTACCGCTCCGGAAGGACATCAACTGATCAGCGCGGACTATTCCCAGATCGAACTGCGTGTCCTGGCCCATCTTTCCGAAGATCCTCACCTGAGGGATCTGTTTACCCGGGGTGTTGATGTTCATGCCGGTACGGCAGCCATTCTTTTCGTGAAAGACCCGGATCAGGTTACAGCGGATGAACGCCGTAAGGCCAAGACCATCAATTTCGGGCTGCTCTACGGCATGGGGCCCCAGAAACTCGGTCGGGACCTGGGTATCGGCCTCCAGAAGGCGAAGGAATTTATCGCGTTGTACTTCATGCGGTTGCAGAAGGTCCGCGACTTCTACGAGCATATCGTGGCGCAGGCCAAGGAACAGGGCGCTGTGTTCACCCTGGCCGGACGACGCAGGATTCTTCCGGACATCAATTCCCGCAACGACAACATGGCCCAAACCGCTCGCCGGATGGCCATAAATACGGTAGTCCAGGGCTCGGCGGCGGACATCATCAAAATGGCCATGATCCGTGTGCATCACGATGAAATCCTGCGCGAGCTGCGCGCCAGAATGGTTTTGCAGGTCCATGACGAGCTTCTTCTGGAGGTTCCCACGCAAAGTTGCCGGGAAGCCGGAGCCCGGGTCGCCGACCTGATGGCCACGGTGGTTAATCTGGATGTCCCCCTGGTCGTGGACTGGGGATGCGGCCCCAACTGGGCCACGGGACATGATTGATACACGGACCGAAACACCGAATATCAGCATATCCTTGACCTGCAGGCTTGGGATGAGCTTTGGTTCAGCGGGTTGCATTCCTATGAAGCAATGTGCCGGATTCCATTAATTCGAGTGGTGGATAGTCCGGGTTGAAATCAATACAGAAGGTAACTACTCAGCACTTTTGATGACAAAACTCGGAATGTTCCGGCTGGTCTCGATTTTTCGGCATCGCCTGTCTGACTGAGCCAGGATTCGTTCATCGAACCATTGCCAAGCGCCTGAAGCGCCCATTGATGTTTATTCAAGCAATGGTTTGATGTTACGAAGCCGGCGAAGGAGTTGCGAGGTCGAAAAATCGAGACAAGCCGGAACGCTGCTGAGTAATTCCTACAGAAGGATAAATAAGAACATGCGCAATAAACTTCGTCTTCTCACTCCCGGTCCAACGCCCTTGCCCGAGGAGGTTCGCCTGGCTCTGGCCCAGGACATGGTTCATCACCGCAAGGCGGGTTTCAAGGAGGTCTTGCACCGCGTTCAGGAAGGCTTACAGTGGCTGTTCGGCACGCGTCAGCCGGTCCTGCCGCTGACCTGTTCCGGAAGCGGGGCCATGAACGCGGCGTTGTGGAATCTGTTTGCTCCTGGTGAGCGGGTGTTGGTGGTCGATGCCGGCAAATTCGGGCAACGCTGGGGAGATATCGCCCAGTCCCGCGGCTTGGAAATCACAGCGATTCGTCTGCCTTGGGGCGTGGCCGTTTCTCCGGCGCAAATCCAGGAAGCCCTGGATAACGATCCCTCCATCCGGGGTGTGTTGGTCCAGGCTTCGGAAACCTCCACCGGAGTGCTCCACCCGATCCGGGAAATAGCGGAAATAACAAAGGTCCGGGAAACACTGCTGGTGGTGGACGGAATATCCGCCGTGGCCATTTCTCCGTGCCCCATGGACGACTGGGGGGTGGACTGCCTGCTTACCGGCTCCCAGAAAGGGTTGATGCTGCCGCCCGGGCTGGCCTTCATTGCGCTCAGCCCGCGGGCCTGGAACGAGGTGGAACGCCATCCTTGCGCCGTGGCCTATTTTGATCTGCTCCGGGAACGTGAGAACTGTGGAAAGAATCAGACCCTGTTCACTCCGGCCATTAACCTGCTCAACGGGTTGGATGTTTCCCTGCATCTGTTCCGGAAACAAGGCCTGGAGGAAATATTTCGCAAGCAATGGGCTCTGACCTGTATGACCCGTGCCGGCGTCCAGGCCCTGGGACTGGATTTGATGGTCAAGGAAAACTATACATGGGGACTGACCAGCATTCTTCTGCCTCAAGGCATGGACGGGCAACGCTTGCTGGAAATTGCCGCCCGGGATTACGGCGTGGTCATGGCAGGCGGTCAGGATCATCTCAAAGGGCGAATTGTTCGGCTTGGCCATATGGGACATGTGGATTTCGCGGATATCCTGGCCGGCATCTACGCTTTGCGTCAATCCTTCAAGGCCTGCGGTGGACATTCCGGGAGCAGGGATTATTTGGAAATCAGCTTGGCCGCGTACCAACAGGCGCTTGATCACAAAACATGATCGGGTGACCGCATTTTCGCGCTGCAGTTGCGTGACGTATTCACAATTGTACAAAGCCACTATCCGCGCAAAAGCCATCTATACATGAGGTTTACCTGGAATGTCCGCATGAACTGGTACTTCATGCCTGATCTCCGCGAGAGGGCAAACGCAACAGCGCTGAAATTTTCAAGAAGGAAGGTGAGTGATGACCGAAGACGCCAAAATCACGGACCGCAGAATCAACCACGAAACAGGTTCCACGGAACAGGGGCCATCCGTCATGGAACAAGCCCATGCGGATCATCAAGCTCAACGGGGAGCATTCCAGGAATGCTTCATGCCCCATGTCTGTTTTTCCACGTTCGTACTCTCCTTGAGTTCTTCCGCCCTGGTACACCTGGGGGAAGTTCCGGATCCGGACAATGGGAAAACATCGATCAATATTTCCTTGGCAAAACATACCATCGATATCCTGGTCATGCTTGAGGAAAAGACCAAAGGCAATCTCGATCTCGAAGAATCCAAGCTGCTCAGGGACATGCTCTTCGAGTTGCGCATGCATTTCGTTCGCAAGTCATCCTGACACCCAACACCCTCCAGAAGGAAACCCATGCAACGCATTCCCGTCGGACTTGTAGGCGTGGCCGGTTATACCGGCATGGAGCTGTGCCGGTTGCTGGCCGCACATCCGGAGCTGGAACTGGTCCGGGTCACCAGCCGGACCGAGGCCGGCAAGACGCTGGGGCAAATCCTGCCTCATCTGCACGAAACAGGGCTGGCGGAACTGGTCGTTACAGCGCCGGATACGCAGGACCTGGCCCAGGCCTGCAAGCTTGTTTTTCTAGCCGTGCCCCATGGAACGGCCATGGATCTGGCCGCGGACCTGTTGCGGAAAAACGTTCGGGTGGTGGATTTGAGCGCGGATTTTCGTCTTCGCGATCCCGAGACGTATTCCCAGTGGTACAATCTGGACCACCGTCATGTCTCCTTGCTGGAACAGGCGGTCTACGGTTTGCCCGAGCTGTACGGCAAGGAGATCGCCGGAGCGAACCTGGTGGCCAATCCCGGTTGCTACCCCACCAGCGTGCTGCTGGCTTTGGCTCCAGCACTGCACCACGAACTGGTGAATCCCGAGGATATTCTCGTGGACAGCAAGTCCGGAGCCACCGGCGCGGGACGCAAACCGTCCACGGCGACTCTCTTTTGTGAAGTGCAGGATAATTTCCGGGCCTACAGCCTCGGAAGACATCGTCACACTCCTGAAATGGAACAGGAAATAGGCGTGTTGTCAGGCCAGCAGGTTCAACTTTCCTTTACTCCCCATCTGCTGCCCATCGGCCGGGGAATCCTCTCTACGATCTACGCACGGCTGAAAACCACGGCTTCCTCCGAAGAGGTCCATGCACTCTACCGTGATTACTACGCCCAAAGTCCCGTATCTGCCCGCTGGGTGCGCATCCAGACGCCCGGCGTCTGGCCGGAGACCCGATTCGTCCGCGGAACCATGTATTGTGATCTGGGCCTGCTGGTGGATCAGCGCACCAAACGGTTGCTCATCGTCAGCGTCATCGACAACCTCTGCCGCGGTGCCTCCGGTCAGGCTCTGGCCAATGCCAATCTGATGCTCGGGCTGGCCCCGGACATGGGCCTGCCTGTCGCGCCCATGGTGCCGTAGACGGTCTCCCCCGACGTCCGGCCTCCGAATACATACTTGCCTTCACAACAGTGAATCCCTTGCTCTCCATATTTCCGCTGCTTTCCCTGGTCCTGGGGCTGTTGCTGGGAAGTTTTTACAATGTCTGCGTTCATCGGTACCTGACCGGACAATCCGTGATCCTCCCGGCCTCACATTGTCCCAAGTGCGGGCATGGGCTGTCCTGGTGGGAGAACATCCCCCTGTTCAGCTTTCTTGTACTGCGGGGGCGCTGCCGTTCCTGCGGCGAGGGCATTTCCTGGCGCTATCCATTGGTCGAGGCGGTGTCCGGGCTGTGGGCCCTGCTTCTTGCCTTGCAGTTCGGCTTTGGCTGGGCATGGTTCCTGTACATGGCGGCCGGCGGACTGCTGATTATCATGAGCTTTATCGACTTCCAGGAGTACATCCTTCCGGACATTTTCACCTTTCCCGGAGCCCTGCTCGCATTTGGCGGGTCGTTTCTTCTGGCGGACATGTCCTGGCAGGATTCCTTGCTGGGAGCCCTGTTCGGCGCCGGTGCGTTCTGGCTGCTGCAGAAAGGGTATTATCTTTTGCGCGGAGTGGAAGGGTTGGGCACTGGGGACATCAAGCTGATGCTCATGCTCGGAGCTCTGGTGGGCTGGCAGGGCTTGCCGATGATGATTTTTCTGGCCGCATTCACCGCACTGGCGGCAAGCCTGGGATACATGGCAAAAAATGCCCATCAAGGCATGCAGACCCGGATTCCCTTCGGCCCGTTTCTCAGCCTGGGCGCAATGCTGCAAATCCTCTACGGCCAACAGTTGATGGCGCTTTGGATGCCCCTGGGCTGATCCGGCTTGACCATCAGAGGTAATATTGGCAATTTAATTGCAAAGCGAATGAACAGCCGGATTTCACCGTCACCAGGAGTATGCCAATGAAAATCAATCCCGAACAAACCTCGGCTTTAAAGGCAGATGCGGACCGGGATGCCCGCAAGGTGAACAAGAGCGGCGAGCGCTTTGAAGATCTCCTCTTCCGTGCATCGAGAAACGGTGCATCGCCTCAGGATTCCTTGTCTCCCGCCGTGTCGCAGCCGTCAGGCCCCATGTCCCCGATGCACCTCACGCCGACGCAGATGCTGTTTCCTGTTGAAAATGCACCGGCATTCCAGAGCAAAGCCATGGACACCTTCGACAATCTGCTTTCAAGGTGGGAAAATTATGCCCACCAGTTGTCCGCCGATCCTCAAGGGTTGCGTAACGCCAACGGCATTCTTGAAGAGATTTCCGAGCAAATCGGAACTTTGAAAGCCAACTGGCCGCAGCAGGGATCGTCACAACCTCTGGGTCCGGAGTTGCGGGGCATGCTTGACGAACTGGAAGTCATGGCGGTCACCGAAAGAATCAAGTTCAATCGCGGGGACTACCTGTAGCGCACCATCTTTCCGATTTTTGTTCGTCCGTCCTATGGAACCGGATCATTAGCTGGCCGGAGTTCGAACTCGGCCAGACGTTGATAACATGGCCCGGCCGGCGTCAGCCGGCTTTGCCACAGCACGATCCGTTCCATTCTGATTTCCGGCCAGGAGGCGCGCCGCAACTCCGACAGCAGATTTGCCCATGGGTCATCCAGGGCTTGCCTGATACGGGCCACGGTCAGATGGGGCTGGAAGGGACGGCTTTCAGGGGCAAAGCCCAGGGTGGCGCATCTTCGGTCAATTTCAGCAGCCAGATCCTGGACTGCTTTCATTCCTTGCCCGACACCCACCCACAAGACTCTGGGGCGCCGCCGGTCCGGGAAAAAACCTCCTCCCTGTCCTTGCAATGTGAAGGACTCGCCCAGGGGAGTCTGAAACAGTCCCACCAGAGACTCCAGCTTTTCAGAAGAGACTTCCCCAAGAAATTTCAACGTCAAATGCCAATTGTCCGGCCTGGTCCAGGATATTCTGGAACGCAGTCCGGGTTTCACATCGTTGATCAGGACCGCCAGATTGCTTTGGTATGCCTCCGGCATCGGCAAACCGAAAAAACAGCGCATTATCCGTCCTTGGCCAGCTGATCCAGAATCAGGGCGAAAAAAAGGCCATTTGGACCGGCAAAAAGCCATCCGAGATGACTGCGGCAACGGCTGCAGACGGCAATCTGCCATGTGCACTCGGAAAACCAGGAAAACTCCGCGCTGCTCGGACCCAGGGGCATCGCTCCGGGTGCATTCCCGAAGCAACCGATCTCAAAGACATGGCCATGGGGGTTGAAGAAGACGTGATCATGACGTCCGTTTACTGAGATGCGATTCGCATCCTTTGTGACGACCAAACCACAGTTGCGACAGCGCAACGACGAATCATCGTCCGTCGTCGGTTCACCGACTGTTTGGTCGTCCAGCCCCCGATCGGGGTTATTGCCCTGATCCAGACGCAATAACATTGCCGGCCGCACTGCATATTCCGTTGCCGATTTTGAAAAGTCGCTTTCGGTTGAACCGCTGATACCTGTTAAGAGCGCCATCAACTTTCCTGCCATCTGAGTCAACTCAGTGAACGCAAGGCATTCCGAGCTTTGCCCGTCGTTATCCATTCTTCCATGTCCATGCTGTATCTCTTCAGCAAATATTTTCTCGCAGCAGACTTGAACTGGTCCGTTTCGGCTAGGTCGCTGCTCCATCCATCTCATTCCTCCATGCTCAAAAAATCAACCATGATGATCTTCAAGCCGAAGCCGGGGAAGTTGATGCGGTAGCGGTTGGGGGGGAGGAATTCCACGATTTTGCCGCGACCGAAAATCTTGTGTCGGCAATGGCCGAAGGTGTTGTTTCGGTGCCGGGCGGCACCGGGAGATGGGAGTGGGGCCGAGTGGGAAGGCGTGTCGGGGTTGTTGCAGAACGGGCGTGGCTCCCGCGCTGGGAGCGGTGTGCGCGGCTTGACCTGGCCGAGGTAGTTTTCCCGCAATTCCTCATAGCAGGACGGCGGCAGTTCGCTGACAAAGAGGCTGGGCAGGGCCGGCTCACTGCCGCCCATGAACCGGTTGTAGACCGAGGAGGGGACGAACAGGCCGAGGTAGTCCCTGGCCCGGGTGCAGGCCACGTAGAGCAGACGTCGCTCTTCTTCAAGATCTTCGCTGTTCTCCATGGCATGGCGGGAGGGAAAGCGTCCGTTGACCAGATCAATGACCAGTACGGCGGACCACTCCAGTCCTTTGGCCGAGTGCACGGTGGACAGGACCACGTGATCCTCGACGTCGCAATCCTCTTCCCGGCTTTCCTCCGGACTTTCCAGAGTCAGTTCGGCCAGAAAAGCGTCCAGGTCAGTAAACCCAGATGCGATCTGGAGCAGTTGATCCAGCCCGGCCTGACGACGGGGATAATCGTCCGGATAGCGATCCTGAAAGAGCGGCGTGTAGAATTCCAGAATGCGCTGCAAGGCCGAGGTGGGCGCGGGTTTTTCATGGCGCAAGGCATTGATCAGGTCGAAGGCCGCGGCCACGTCCGGAAATTTCTTGGTGGTGCGGGCGATTTTTTGCTGTTCTCCTTCCAGCAGAGCCTGACAAAAGGTGTTGCACGTCTTGGGGCCCATGCCTTTGACGTGGGATACGGCCCGCTGCCAGGCAGGCAGGTCGGCTGGGTTCACGATCAGCCGCAGGTAGGCCAGTACGTCCTTGACGTGCGCGGCGTCGGTGAATTTGAGGCCGCCGTATTTGCGAAAGCGCAGGCCGATCTTGTTCAGGAGCATTTCCACGGGATATGACTGATATCCGGCCCGGAACAGCACGGCGATGTCCCGCAGGCGGCAACTCCGGGAAAGCTCCAGGATTTTATCCACCACCACCTTGGCCTGGGTCTGGTCGCTGACCGTGTTGATTAGCTGAGGCTTGAGACCATCCGTGCGGCGGGAGAAGAGATTCTTGTCAAACTTTGTGGTCGCGTTCCGGAGCAAGGCGTTGGTCAATTCCAGGATGGGCTGGACCGAGCGGTAGTTTTCTTCCAGGCGGACAATGGTCGTGTTCGGGAAGGTATCAGGAAAGGCGAGGATGTTGCGTACTTCGGCTCCGCGAAAGGCATAGATGGACTGGGCGTCGTCGCCCACGGCCATCACTCCCCGTCCATCGCCGGCCAACTGCCGGACAAGTCGGGCCTGGACCTTGTTCGTGTCCTGGAACTCGTCCACCATCACGTGGCTGTGGCGCATGCGCAAGAATTCGGCCAGGTCATCGCGCTCCAGGAGCAAACGTTCCAGATTGAACAGCAGGTCGTCGTAATCCATCAATCCGTGACGCAGTTTGAATTCCGCATAGGTCCGGGCGATGCGGATCATGTCGTCGCCATAATGCAGCATGTGCGGGGATTCGCGCTCCAGGAGCATCGCCAGGTCGACTTCCTTGTTTCGTGATTTGCTGATCAGCCCCAGGATGGTCTTTTTTTTGGGGAACGCCTTGTCTCCCTTGCCCACTCCCAGTTCGGCGCGAACCTGTCCCAGAATTTCGCTCATGTCCGGACCGTCCATGATCGTGAAACGGTCCGGATAGCCCAGGACCGAGGCGTAACGCCGCAGGATCGAACCGGCAAAGGAGTGGAAGGTGCCGCCGGCCACGCCCCCAAGTTCCTGGCCGATCAGGCTGGAGGCGCGGAAAAGCATTTCCTGGGCGGCCTTGCGGGTGAACGTGAGCAGCAGGATGTTTTCCGGTGCTACGCCGTTCCGGACAAGATAGGCCAGGCGATAGGCAATGGTCCGGGTCTTGCCGCTGCCGGCCCCGGCAATAACCAGGAGGGGCCCATGGGCAGCGCGAACCGCCTGCCACTGGGCGGGATTGAGTTGTTTTTCGAAATCGATGGACATTTAAGATTGTTGAGCAGTTAGAATGACAGGATCCAAGGCGTTGAAATGTTCCAGCACGGTTCGGCCCACATCCCGGACCCGCTGAGGCCGCTTTCCCTCGGAATCATAGAAAAAGGCATCATCCCGGGTATGGCAGCCCTGGCGATCGGCCCGGCCGAATATTGAGGTCTGGTCAAACTTGGCCCGCAACGAAAAGCCTTTGCGGGGCACGCAGACCAGATCCGGGACAGCGGAGTCGCGGGTCGCCAAGACGGCGGGGAAATGCTTCTCCTTCAGGCCGGGATAAAGTTCTTCCGCCCGGAGCACCTCGGCCATGACCGGTTCCCCTTGCCATTGCAGATCAAGGAGGCCGGCGCGGACGGCTTCGCGCAGTTTCGGCGCTTCAGCAAGGGAAACATGGCCCCGGCTGAAGCGGGGAGTATGCAGATATATCCGGCTCGGGTCCAGGGCAAAGGCCCTGCTCCTGGGGCTGATGTTTGAGCAGTCCAGTTCATGATCCGGCGGCGTGTCCTGGACGAGGTGACCCTGTTGGCGAAGCCAGGCGTTGAGGTCCACTTCGACATTCAGAGTTGTGAAACCGTGGTCGGCCAGTACAAGGAGGCGTTTCGGCTCCGGAAGCTGTTCAAACCGCTCCAGCACGTCGCCGATCAGCTCGTCCCACCGGTGCATGAAGGCCAAGCATGCATCCCGCTGGGGATGGCCGGGATCTTCCAGGGCCGGAAAGAGGAAATGACCCAGGCGGTCCGTTTCCGTCAGCACGAATACAAAAAGATCCCAGGCCAGATCCGGCCAGAGCAGATCCAGGGCTGCCCTGCGTCCGCGCAGGGCGGTGTCCAGCATTGTCAGCAGATAAGACGGATCCCTGCCCCCACGGCTTGTGTCGGCTTCCAGCACGTAGCCCGCCGCACGGAGCTGGTGGGCCAGAAATGGAGGAAACGTCGCCCGGGTCAGCTCCGGAGCCACGAACCCGGCCACCAGCATGCCCTTGATGGGCTTGACCGGATAGGTGTTGGGCAGGTTGATCACCCGGCTGGTCAGGCCGCGGTCGCCCAGCCGGTCAAAGATCGTCCGGGCGCGGACCTGGGTGAAGTCGGCAAAGCGGAGGGCATAACTGTGTGGGTCGAGGCTGGTGAAACCGTAGATCCCATGCTCCTCCGGTCCGGCAGCGGTGAAAAACGAGGTCCAATTCACCGGGGACAACTCCGGAAGCTCCGCCTGGAGGGGGTGAGCCTCGGATGTCAGGGCAATCCGCGCCAGATTGGGCAGGTATCCCGCCCGACATAACCGGACAGCCGTGCTGAAAGGCAGGCCATCCAGCCCGAGCACGAGCAGCCTGGAACGTTGCGGGGGGTGAGACATATTTATGAAAGAAGCGGTGACAAAAGAAGTCACCCTATGCGAGTTGCTGTTCCCCCGCAAGGAACATGAAATCAAACTGGCCGCCTTTAAAATCGAAATCGAAATCGAAATCGAAATCGAAGTCGATCAATATTTTCAGTAGCTCGCAGCGTGCGATGGCGCCGTATGGACTGGCCCCTTAGATGACGGCATGTTGCGAAGGTGGAGTTGATGGTTGATTTTTTTCGATTTCGATTTCGATTTCGATTTCGATTTCGATTTCGATTTCGATTTCGATTTCGATTGCGAGGGAATTGTCGAGTTGGTTGCGGTATGGGGGGATCAAGTTTTGTGTTGCTAAAGGAAAAATATTTTTTGTGTCCTGAGAGAATTTCTTGACAACATGCCCCGGTTTTGACTATACAACAAATCCTTCAGGGCGGGATGGGCGGATAGCTCAGCTGGGAGAGCATCGGCCTTACAAGCCGAGGGTCACAGGTTCGATCCCTGTTCCGCCCACCATTACATGCGGGGCCGTAGTTAAGCTGGTTATAACGCCGGCCTGTCACGTCGGAGGGCGCGGGTTCAAGTCCCGTCGGCCCCGCCAGATTGCAAGTTCCTCTTCGAGAGGACTTATTTAAAGGCCGGAAGCTTGCTTCCGGCCTTTTTATGTTTAATGTTTATACTATCCAAGATTCCGGCAGTTCAAATCGATATGGGTCGGGCGTCCTTCTGCCCCCTTGTGCCTTTTTTGATTTTCAAGTAGCCGGAATTCAGGACGGAAGATCAGCGCACGTTTGTTTTCCGATCTTCTTGGTTTTTTGGCATGTTGGAAAGGACATCACCTGAATTGGCCCGAATCTGGGCGACCGGCCTCAGTAGAAAGCGGTCAAACGTTAACTGGAGATTCTCGCATGGAAAACAAACTGTACGTTGGCAACCTTTCCTATTCAGTCACCGAAGACTCCCTGCATTCGCTTTTCGCGGAAGCAGGTTCGGTGCAGTCCGTCGCCTTGATCAAGGACCGCGACACAGGCCGCTCCAAAGGTTTTGCGTTTGTCGAGATGAACTCGCAAGAAGATGCGCAAAAGGCCATTGAGCAATTTCACGGCAAAGATTTCGATGGGCGTCCTCTGACGGTGAACATCGCCCGACCTCGCGAAGATCGTCCTCGCGGTGGAGGAGATCGGTATGACGGTGGAGGCAGGGGAGGCCGCTCCGGTGGCGGACGTTCAGGTGGCGGCGGTGGCGGCGGTGGGAGACAGCGCGGCTGGTAGTACCGTCTGAAACGGATTTGATTTAGATTCATATAACCGACCGGACATCAAGTCCGGTCGGTTATTTTTATTGGTTCTTCTGCAGATCCCGGGCATGGCTGGATATGCCGAAATATGTTCTAGCTGGTCCACCCGGCAACAGTCGAATCTATCTTCTTCGATCACGCTGATGGTCGATCCAGTCGGATTTTACTATTGCGGTTAGAAGCCTACGTCTGCTCGTTCAAGACCACAACGTCCTCGCCGTCCTGTTCCCGCACGAAAACATCCACTTTCTCATGCTGGGAAGTATTCACTTTTTTGCCGACATAATCCGCATGAATGGGCAGTTCACGGTGGCCGCGATCCACGAGAACCAGGAGTTCCACCCGCTTCGGTCGCCCGTAATCCAGTATTGCCTCCAAAGCCGCGCGAATGGTCCGTCCAGTGAACAGCACGTCGTCCACCAGGATGATTTCACGATCGTCCACATTGAAGGGAATCTGCGTCCTGTGAATCTGGGGCTGGCTGTCCATGTTGGTCCAGTCGTCCCGGTAGAGATTGATGTCCAGACTACCCAGAGGGATCTCGGACCCGAATCGACTTTCCAGCACGCTTTTGAGGCGCTTGGCCAACTCCACCCCGCGGCGCTGAATGCCGATCAGGGCCAGAGGGGCGCCTTCACCGTGGCGTTCGATAACTTCATAGGCCAGACGTTCCATGGTCCTTCGGACCTCTTCGGCCTGCAGCAAAACCTTTCCGCGGGGGTGGGTGGTTGATCTGGTCATGTTTCACCTCCAGTCGTGCACGAAACCGGCTATCATTATATGAAGAAAGCGAGTTTCGATTGATGAACAGCAATTGAATTCACCTTGTTTGGCGAATGAGCTTTCAATTCTTCAATTCTTTCCATACGTAGCCGCATGCCTCAGCTACTGCCTTATAGACGACCTTTCCACCAACCACGTTCAGGCCGCGGCCCAGAGCCGGATCTTCCCGGCAAGCCTTGTTCCAGCCCTTGTCCGCTAGCTGCAGCACGTAACGAAGCGTGGCGTTGGTCAGGGATTCGGATGCCGTGCGTGGATAGGCGCCGGGCATGTTCGAGACGCAATAGAGATTGACTCCGTTGCCCACTTGAAGGCAAGGGCTGTCATGGGTGGTCGGCCGGGACAGGTCCGTGGTGCCGCCCTGGTCAATGGCAATGTCCATGATCACCGCTCCGGGCTTCATGGCTTCCAACAGTTGCCTGGTGATCAGTTTTGGCGCCGATGCGCCGGGGATGAGCACGCAACTGATTATTACATCCGCCTTGACCACCTGGTCCTCGATGTTCATGGCGTTGGAAAACAAAGTTTTAATTTGTTGGTTGAGGTGATGATACAGGCGGTAAAGTTTGGCCATGTCCACATCCAGTACCAGTACGTCCGCCCCTAGGCCCACGGCCATCTGAGCCGCTCCGGCTCCGGAAATGCCCGCGCCGATGACGATTACCCGGGCCGGCAGAGTTCCGGTCACCCCGCCCAGGAACACGCCGCTGCCCCCGTTGTTGTGGCAGAGCATTTCCGTGGCCTTGGTCACGGACATCCGTCCCGCGATTTCGGACATGGGCGCCAGCAGCGGCAGGCTGTTGTCAGGCAATTGCACGGTTTCATAAGCAATGGCCACGCACCCGGAGCCGACCAAGGCGTCGGTCAGGGGCTTGTCCGCGGCCAGATGCAGATAGGTGAACAGGCATAGGTCTTCCCGCAGATGCCTGTATTCCTGGGCTAAAGGCTCCTTGACCTTGACCACGAGTTCCTGACTCCAGGCCTCATCGGCTGTTCCGATCCGGGCGCCCTGGGAACGATAGACATCGTCCGAGGCGCCGCAACCCTCGCCGGCCCCTGCTTCCACCACCACCTGATGTCCATGCTCCACCAGCGCCTTCACGCCGGACGGAAACAAACCCACCCTGCGTTCCTGGGCCTTGATCTCCTTGGGCACTCCAACCAGCATGTCGTCCTCTCCTTTGCAAAGCATGATATGGCCGTATCCGGCGGCAAGCGATTCACAATGACGGAGAAAAAACGTACTCAAAAAGGACCTTGACCATGGACGTCGCCGTGACCACAAATGAACCAGATGTTTAGACGGAAGTTGAGCCGGCATTATATCCGATAAGGATCTAAAACCCCCTACACGTCGAAGCCGTTGGGCGCAATCGGTCATGAAAGAAGTGCATTCGCGACCGGACGCGCGCCACGCAGGAGGTGACCTTCGAATGATTCCCGAACCTGAGGTGCGTCTTGACGCACAGCAAAGCCGAAGATCGGAATATGCCGTCCAGGGCATGACCTGTGCCGCCTGCGTGCGCCGGGTGGAAAACGCCGTTTCCGAGTTGCCCGGCGTGCGCACTGTTTCCGTGAACCTGGCCACGGAGACCATGTCCGTGGAATGGGATTCGGAAGCGCTTCAGCCGGAAAAAATTGTCTCCGCGGTGGAAGAGGCCGGATACGGCCTTCGCTCCAAAACCGATGACGGTCTTATTGAATTAGGCATCCGGGACATGACCTGCGCTGCCTGCGTGCACCGGGTGGAAAGCGCGGTCAGCTCCCTGGAGGGCGTGGAAGAGGCCACCGTCAATCTTGCATCTGAAACGGCTCAGGTACGCTTCCGTCCGGAAAAGGTCAATCTTCAGGCCATCATGGAGGCAATCCGGGAAGCCGGATATGAAGCGTTTCTCCGGGAATCCGGACCGGAGTCACTTGCGGATGTCCAGCGCAAGGAAATGATGGAACGCCTTGCCGCTCTGCGCCTGAAGCTCCTGCTGGCCACCTTCTTTTCCGTTCCTCTGTTCATCGTCTCCATGGGGGAGATGGTGGGGCTGCCCATGCCGGGCTTTCTCAGTCCGCACCACGCTCCACTCTCATTTGCCTTGACCCAGTTCCTGCTGACCCTGCCCGTGGTCTGGGCCGGCAGGGAGTTCTACCTGCGCGGGTTTCCCAATTTATGGAAACGGGTTCCGAACATGGATTCCCTGATTGCCGTGGGTACCGGCGCCGCTGTGGTTTACAGCACTTGGAACCTCCTGGAAATCGCTCTTGGCCACGAGGCCATGTCCCGGGCCATGGATCTCTATTTTGAGTCCGGGGCCGTGATCATCACCCTGGTTCTGCTCGGCAAATATCTGGAAACCCGCTCCAAGGCCCGCACTTCGGACGCCATCCGTCAGTTGATGGCCTTGACCCCCAACACGGCCACCCGAGTCCGGGATGGACGCAGGGAGAGCATCCCCTTGGAACAGATCCGCCCTGGTGACGTGCTTCTGGTCAAGCCCGGCGAACGCATTCCCGCGGACGGCCGGCTGACGGAAGGGCAGTCAAGCGTGGACGAATCCATGCTTACCGGCGAGAGCTTTCCCGTGGCTAAAAAAGAGGGAGATCCGCTGATCGGCGGCACCCTCAACGGTCACGGCTCCATCTCCATGACCGCGGAACGTGTCGGCAAGGACACGGTCCTGGCGCGAATCATCCGGCTGGTCCAGGAGGCCCAGGGCTCCAAGGCGCCCATTGCCAGGATGGTGGATCAACTGAGTCTGTACTTCGTGCCCACGGTGATCGTCATCGCAGTGGTATCGGGATTGTCCTGGTATTTCATCGGTAATGAACCCTTCACTTTTGCCCTACGCATCTTCATTGCGGTCCTTGTCATCGCCTGCCCCTGCGCCATGGGATTGGCCACGCCCACGGCGATCATGGTCGGCACCGGCCGCGGCGCGCAACTCGGGGTCCTGATCAAAGGCGGTGAGGCCCTGGAGACGGCCAGGGGCATCCAGGCCGTGATTCTGGACAAGACAGGCACGCTGACGGAAGGCCGACCGGCGGTGACGGACATCGTCCTGTTGCCTGATCAATCCATTTCGGAAGATGAACTGCTGCGTTTGGCGGCCGGAGCGGAAGCCGACTCCGAGCATCCGTTGGCAGCGGCCGTGGTCCGTTCGGCGGAGGAACGCGGCCTCGAGGCGCCGCAAGCTGGAGACTTCCTCTATGTTCCGGGGCAGGGGATCCAGGCTTTGGTGGACGGGCGGACGCTGCTTCTGGGGAACGACAAGCTGTTTGAAGCCAATGCCATAGCCGGTCGGGATGCCGCTGTCCTTGGGGATGTCCGGGACAGACTGGCCGGAGAGGGCAAGACGCCGCTGCTGGTGGCCGTGGACGGGGTGGCCGCGGGAATTTTGGCTGTTGCAGACCGCATCAAGCCCGAAGCCGGGCAGGTGGTCGCCAATCTTAAAGCCATGGGCCTGCGCGTGGTGATGCTCACCGGAGACAATGCTCGCACGGCCGGAGCCATCGCTCTTCAGGCGGGCATTGACGAGGTTCGGGCGGAAGTATTGCCGGAAAACAAGGCGGAGATGGTCGACCGACTTCAGGCGCAAGGTCTCAAGGTGGCCATGGTCGGCGACGGGGTCAACGATGCCCCGGCCCTGGCCAAGGCAGACCTGGGCATTGCCATGGGCACGGGCATCGATGTGGCCATGGAATCCGGGGATATGGTATTAATGAGCGGCAATCTCAACGGCCTGATCACGGCCTTGACCTTGAGCCGAGCCGTGGTGCGCAACATCAAGCAGAACCTGTTCTGGGCCTTTGCCTACAACGTGCTGGGCATTCCCGTGGCTGCCGGGCTGCTCTACGCTTTCGGCGGGCCAACGCTCAGCCCGATGATTGCCGGCGGAGCCATGGCCATGAGTTCCGTCTCCGTAGTCAGCAATGCGCTGCGGCTGCGTTTTTTTCAGCCTTCATAACGGTTTGAACTCACTTTTTTGTTCTGATGTTTGACAAAGCATTATCGTGTATTTATTTAATCTGTTGAACGCAATATTTCACTTGGAGGTAAGATTGTATGTTCGAACTGACATTGTCTGCGAAGCAGCAGTTGGATAGTTATTTCCAGGACAAGGACACATCGCCGATTCGTGTCTATATGGCACCCGGCTGAGGCGGTCCAAAGCTTGCTCTTGCTCTGGATGAGCAGAAGGAATCCGACAGCGTGCATGAGGTTGATGGGTACAAGTTTGTCATTGAACAGGAACTCCTCAAGAATTCCGGTGGAATCAAGGTGGACATGACACCCTATGGATTTGCCGTCAGTTCAGCCGTCAATCTTGGCGGTGGCGGTGGCGGTGGTTGCAGCGGATCCTGTTCTTCATGTTAATTTAAAGTTGAAGCGTTGATAAGACGCTAAAAAGGCACGCCATCGGCGTGCCTTTTTTTGTTGCATTGCCGCAACGCTTAATGAGTATTGCTATGCGTCTTCGTAATTCCGTTCATCCACCAGGGCCGGCGCATTCTCGGAAAGTCCTTCCGATTCAGTTCGTATGGATACCTCCGGCCTGAGCTTCAATCCTTCCTGAAAAGCTGCTTGCACGGACGCGGAGTCGATGTTGTCGGCGATTTCCAGGCGCAGCTCCAGATGATCCTTGCCCTTTGGATTTGAAATCACCACCTGCCAGCGAACGACCTGGGGAAAACGGCACATCACCTGGGCCACCTGGTGAGGATAGATGAATTGGCCCTTTACCTTGGCCGTGTCGTCGGCCCGGCCAAGGATTCCAGCCAGTTTGGGAGCTGTGCGTCCGCAGGCGCAGGGTTGGGTAATCAGCCGGGAGAGATCGCCGGTGGCAAAGCGGATCAGCGGATAAACCGGGTTGAACGGAGTGACCACCACTTCCCCGGTTTCACCGGCCGGAAGCGGTTCGCCGGTTTTCGGATCGCAGATTTCCACCAGGCAGCGGGAGGAAAGGTGCATCCCTCCCATGTCCGGGCATTCGTAGGCGATGCAGCCCAGATCCGCGGTGCCGTAGCCCTGACGAACAAGCATGCCGAAACTTGTTTCCAGGTCCTCGCGCACGGCCTCGGTAAGCCGTTCCGCGGCCACGAAGGCGGTGCGCAAATGAAAGTCCGTCCGGGGATTTTTGCCCTGGCTCACCGCCTTGTCCCGAATGATCTTCAGAAAACTGGCCATGCCCACGAAACCGGTCACCGGCCAGGAGGTCATGATCTCCACCTGCTGCATGGTATTGCCGGGGCCAGCGGGAATCACGGCACATCCCAACTCGCGCAGGGGTTCCTCCAGCATCAGGCCGGCCGGCGTAAGGTGATAGCCGAAGGTCATCTGCACCAGGTCCGACTTTCGAAATCCCGCGGCATAAAAGGCCTCGGTCCAGCCCCAGAAGTCCTGGTCGCGACCTTCCGGGTCGGCAATGGGACCAGGAGAGAAGTAGAGCCGCTGCAAGTCGCCCAGGTCCGTGGTCAACAGGCCGCCCAGGCGGAGCCCAGAGCGCTGCAGGTCGATCAGCTGCTTCTTGCGCAGCACCGGGATGCGCTGCCAATCCTGGGCGGATCGCACATCCTCCGGGGTCATACCCGCGTTTTCCAGCCGAGTCTTGAACGCCGGGGCCGAGTTCCAGGCCTGACGGATCAGTTCCACCGCTGCCTGCCACTTGCGCTCCCGGCGCTGCTCCTCGGGTTCCTGTTCCAAATCGTGATACATGCCGTTTCGTCGCGTTGCGTCGTCCATGCGTCGCTCCCCCTGCTGGTCGTATAATGTTCCGGGTTGGTTATGGGCGAGTATGCGAGCCGGAGCGTGATGTCCCCAGCTTCCCCCGGTAATTGTTACCGTGGACCTGGAAAATATTCAATTGTTCTCGTTGAAGATATCATTTCATTCAAGATCTTCTAAAACGGGGATTGTCCGGTAACTACTAGCTCATCCGAGTTAGAGCGAATCGATTTAAAGTTAATGATTAAATGAGAATGCTGCTTAAGTTCGCAGAGTTAGTAGTCTTGATAAGCCCTGGAAGGTCTGCCTTGACGTCATTGTCAAAATGCGTAAGTTCAGCATCGAATTATTGTTGTTTGAAAAAGAACCTCTTTCAATACATCCTCATCTTAAATTTACTCTCGATCGTCATTCCCTCACGTGCTCATGTTCCACCAAACCGCTGTCGCCATTGATCGTTTCGGGGCCTTGCTGAATTGGCTCACGGAGCGGGTCTGCGCGTTGCTGGTGGCTGTCATGGTCGTCATCATCTGGTGGGGGGTGATTACCCGTTATTTTATCGGCACCGGAGGGATCTGGACCGAGGAGCTTTCACGCTACGTGATGATATGGGCCGCCTTGCTGGCGATTCCCGTGGGCGCATATCGACGAGAGCATATTGGCCTGGACATTCTGTTCCGGTTTTTTCCGCAAAAGCTGCAGAAATGGTTTCGCGCCCTGCTGGACCTGGTGGGCTTTTCTTTTTTTCTTTTTTTGACCATCTACGGCATTGGCATGACCCAGGCCGGGGCCTCGCAGTTCGCCACGATTTTCGGGATGACCATGTTCTTTCCTTTCGCTTCCGTGCCCGTGAGCGCCGGATTGGCCTGTCTGCAAATACTGGTGGCCATGGTCCGCGACCTCGCGGAACTGCCGCCCCCACTTTTTTCCATGTCCGCTCCGAACATCGCCGCTCAGGAGAAACCGTGATCCTCGCTAAGGAGGGAGCATGATCCTCGTTGCCACGGTTTTCTTCGGCCTGCTTCTGCTTGGACTGCCCATCGGATTCACCCTGGGCATCGCCGGAACCGTCGGTCTGCTTCAGATCGGTGGCGAGCAGTTTCTGACCATGGCGCCGAAGCGATTCTTCGAGGGGCTGGATCTGTTCACCTTCATGGCCATGCCTTTTTTCATCCTGGCCGGAGAGATCATGAACCGTTCGGGGATCACAGAACGTCTGGCCCATTTTGCCGACGCTCTTGTGGGCTATCTGCGCGGCGGCCTTGCTCATTCGAATATGGTCGCTTCCGTGCTTTTCGCGGGGATGACCGGCGCCGCGGTCTCCGACACCGCGGCCTTCGGCAACACTTTGGTTCCGGCCATGGTCAAAAAAGGCTACACACGGCCCTTTGCCTGCGCCGTGACCGCGGCCGGATCGATCATCGGGCCCACCATTCCCCCGTCCAATCTGATGGTCATCTACGGCTCCCTGATGGGCGTTTCCATTGCCGGCCTGTTCGCCGCGGGCATTCTACCGGGACTGCTGATTTGCCTGCTGTGCATGGCCTTGATCGCGGCCATGGGCAAGCGCTGGAATCTGCCCAAAGGCGAAGGCGGACCAAGCCTGTGGAAAATCCTGAAAGCCTTCAAGGACAGCATCCTGGCTTTGCTGATGCCCGCGATCATTCTCGGCGGCATTCTTGGCGGCATCGTCACCCCCACCGAGGCCGCGGCCATTGCCGTGTTCTACGCCCTGTTCATCGCCATCGTTATTTATCGCTCCCTCTCTCTGCAGGACATTCTGGAAATGCTCATCCGCACGGCGCGGATCACCGGCGTGGTTTTTTTGATCATCGCCTCGGCATCCATCTTGAGCTGGTGGATGACGTTCATGCAGATCCCCCAGTCCATAGCGGCATTTTTTCTGACCATCTCTCAGGAACCGCACGTAATTATCGCCATGATCCTGGGATTGCTTTTGATCATCGGGATGTTCATGGACATCAACGCAGCTTTGATCATTTTGGCCCCGGTCCTGGTTCCTCTGACCCAGGCCATCGGCATGCATCCGGTGCATGCCGGAATCATGATTGTCCTGGCCCTGAACATATCCCTGATGACTCCCCCCGTGGGAGCCTGCCTGTTCGTATTGTCGTCGGTCACCGGCGAGCGCATCGAGCGCATCGCCGTGGCCTTGTGGCCGTTCCTGTTGCTGCAGGTGGGGATTTTGTTCTGCGTGGCGTATTTCGAAAAGCTGACCATGTTCATTCCGCGCTTGCTGCTGGGGATAGGGTAGGTTTGACGGTGGGAAGGAAGTTGTTGATGTTTTTGTTCGATTTCGATTTCGATTTCGATTTCGATTTCGATTTGGATGAGATGAGATGAGTGTGATATTTTGTTGCAACCAATCAACCGAGTGGAGGATGATGATGAGGCTCTCGACCAAGTTTTTTGCGCTGGCCCTTGCTCCTGTTATGGCTTTGGCCCTGGTACTGGGAACGGCTCCCCAGGCCGCGGCTCAGAAGAGCATCAAGCTGCATCACCTGAACAATGACGATCCGTTCGACAATGCCACCGGGGCCATGGCCACGGTGTTCAAAAGTCTGGTCGAAGCCGGAACCAATGGCCAGATCAGAGTGCAGACCTTTCCCAACGGTCAGCTCGGCAAGGACAATGAAGTGCTCCAGCAGGTCCGGGCCGGCGTGATCGAGATGGGCATCCATTCCGTGGGCGGCTTTGCCAGCATCTATCCCATGATGGGCATCATCGACGTGCCCTTCGCCTTCCCGGATATCGCCGCCACCTATGAAGTTTTCGACGGCCCCTTTGGGCAGAAGTTCGCCGCGGACATGGAGGCCAAGACCGGCATGAAAATTCTGGGCTTCGGAGACTCAGGAGGCTTTTTTCACTTCACGAACTCCCGGAAGGCCATCACCACGCCGGATGACATGAAAGGCCTGAAGATCCGGACCATGACCCTGGACACCCACCAGGCCATGATCAATGCTCTGGGCGCCCAGCCTGCTCCCATCGCCTGGGCCGAACTGTACACCGCCCTGCAGACCGGCGTTGCCGACGGCCAGATGAACCCTGTTCCAATCATCGCTTTTGCCAGGTTCAACGAAGTCCAGAAGTACCTCAGCCTGACAGGACACCTCTTCGCTCCTTATGTCTGGGCCGTGAACATGAAGTTCTGGGATACCCTGAGCCCTGAAGAGCAGACCATTGTCCAGAATGCCGCCCGCTCCGCCATCGTGGCCGGTCGCGGCATTTCCCGGATCATCGAAGCCTCGGATCGCGGCCTTCCGGCTCTGTCCAGAAACATGGAAGTCAATGCGCTGACTCCTGAACAAAAAGCCGCCTTCCAGGCCCAGGCCATGCCCGCGGTCAAACAGGTCATCGCCGACAAGCACGGCGACGAAGGCGTCGCCATGATGAACGCGTTCCTGGAGGCCATCGAGCAGGCCGGCAACTAATCGCAATATCCGTTTTCTGTAGCGCGCCCGGAAATCCCGCGGGCGCGCTTTTTTTCGGCAGTCTCACGATCATCATCACTGAAGTTGTTGACAGGGGGCTTTTGGTGTTGGTATTAAATCCAACATGAAGGCTGTCCCGCTTTTCCATCATCGTATCGTGCTTGCTCCGGATGCCTTCGCGGAAGTCGTGATATGGCGCGTTTCGGCGTCTGTTCCGCCATCGAGTCATGAGTTCAAGTACCGCCTGGCGTATGTTGTGGGTGGGAAATGCGTGGTGCGGTACGACAATGAGCGGGGCAAAGGGGATCATCGACATTTCGGAGAAGTGCAAGAATCGTATGTCTTTTCAGGTCCTGATCAGTTGATGATTGATTTTCAGGCCGATATTGCGAGGTGGAATCATGAGCACGGTCGTTCTTGAGGTGAGCACACTGGAGAAAACCCTGGCTCGGGCGGCGCATTCCATGAAAACCGGCCAGGCTGATGAGGATGTGCATATAGCCTTTGCATCACCTGAACTGCTCTGGCAGGTACTGACTGCAAAGCGTTGGGAGATTTTGAAGGCATTGTGCGGTATCGGGCCGGTTTCCATTCGAGAAGCCGCCCGTCGTGTCGATCGCGACGTCAAAGCCGTCCATGGGGATGTCACAGCTCTCCTGCAGGCCGGTCTGCTCAATCGTACTAAAACGGGCGGGATTGAGTTTCCATTCGATGCCGTGAAGGTGGAGTTTTATTTGAAGGCCGCATGACGAATGCGGCAAAAACGTTGTTGCGACTAACTTATAAAGCTGCAAAGAGGCTGGCATGACTGTAGATCCAAAGCGTATTCTTGAACGAGCGGAACATTACAAGCCGGAGATAAGCCGGTTCCTGCGGGAAATGATCGCCATTCCCAGCGAATCGGGTCAGGAAAAGGAAGTCTGCGCCTTGATCAAGCGCGAGATGGAAAAGGTCGGGTTCGATCGGGTGGAAATCGATCCCATGGGCAATGTCCTGGGGTTCATTGGCAACGGACCCCGGTTGATCGCCCTGGACGCCCATGTGGACACCGTGGGCGTGGGTGACCGGAGCCAATGGACGTCTGATCCCTTTCTCGGCGATGAAGACGAGGAGACCATCACCGGGCGCGGGGCCAGCGATCAGGAAGGCGGCATGGCCTCCATGGTCTATGCCGGCAAGATCATCAAGGAACTGGATCTGCTGCCTCCGGACGTGACCCTGATGATGGCCGGTACTGTCCAGGAGGAGGATTGCGACGGCCTTTGCTGGCTGTACATCATCAACGAGGGCAAGCTGCGGCCGGAATTCGTGGTCTCCACCGAGCCGACATCCTGTAACGTCTCTCGAGGCCAGCGCGGGCGGATGGAGATCCGGGTGGGCACCAGGGGCTTGAGTTGCCATGGTTCGGCGCCGGAACGCGGGGATAACGCCATTTTCAAGATGGGGCCGATCCTGGGCGAACTCCAGACCCTGCACGCCAATTTGCGCACCGATCCCTTTCTGGGCAAAGGCAGTCTGACCGTCTCCGAGATCGGCCACTGCTCCCCGTCACGCTGCGCCGTGGCCGACGGTTGCTGGATTTCCGTGGATCGCCGCCTGACCTGGGGCGAGACCTGGGAGGAAGCCCTGCAGCAGATCCGCGACCTGCCTTCTGTAAAGGCGGCCGGAGCTGAAGTGAGCATGTACAACTACGACAAACAATCCTACACCGGCCTGGTCTATCCCACGGAATGCTACTTCCCGGCATGGGTCCTGGAAGAAAGTCATCCGGTCTGTGAAACACTGGTCCAGAGCTACGAACGTCTTTTCGGGCAAAAGCCCCTGGTGGACAAATGGACCTTTTCCACCAACGGCGTTTCCATCATGGGCCGGCTGGGCATCCCCTGCATCGGCTTCGGTCCTGGGCATGAAGACCAGGCGCATGCGCCCAACGAAAAAACTTGGAAAAAGGAACTGGTCCAGGCCGCGGCCATGTACGCCATGATCCCCGCGGTATACGTGGAGCAGACCCAAGGATGAGGAAGAGACGGTCCAGTCCCTCTCATCCGTTCCATTGCAATTCCGAAAGACACCTGACTTCAAAACAAGGAATCAATCATGGACAAGATCGGTATTGAACAGGCCATTCGTCGGCTGGCCGACCGTCGCGTTGACGGCATGCATCATCAGGATTTTTTGCTTACCTGGGAAAAGTCTATGGAAGAATTGGCCGCGGTTTTCGATACGGCCGAGATTCTGCGGGCCATGCGCGGCTTGGACCTTTCGCCGCGGCTGTTTGATTCCGGCCTGGCAATTTCCATCTTCCGGGACAACTCCACCCGGACCCGGTTCAGCTTTGCCGCGGCGGCCAATCTTTTGGGATTGACCGTTCAGGATCTGGACGAGGAAAAATCCCAGATCGCTCATGGGGAAACCGTGCGGGAGACCGCGAACATGGTTTCGTTCATGGCCGAGGCGGTCGGCATTCGCGACGACATCTTCCTGGGCCAGGGCAATACTTACATGCGCGAGGTGGCCGCCTCCCTGCAGGACGGCTACCAGCAGGGCGTGCTGCCCACCAGGCCCACGGTGGTCAACCTGCAGTGCGACCTGGACCATCCCACCCAGACCATGGCCGACGCCCTGCACCTGATCAATCACTTCGGCGGCCTGGACAAGCTCCGGGGCAAGAAGATCGCCATGACCTGGGCCTACTCTCCGTCCTACGGCAAGCCTCTCTCCGTGGCCCAGGGCGTCATCGGCCTGATGACCCGGCTGGGCATGGACGTGGTTTTGGGTCATCCTGAAGGGTACAACGTGCTGCCGGAAGTGGAGTCCATGGCCGGGAAACAGGCGGCCGCATCCGGCGGATCCTTCCAGGTGGTCAATTCCATGGCCGAAGCCTTTGCCGACGCGGACATCGTCTACCCCAAAAGCTGGGCGCCCTTTGCGGTGATGCAGGAACGCACCGAGCTGCTGACCAACAACGACACCGCCGGATTGAAGGAACTGGAAAAACGCTGCTTGGAAAACAACAAGCGCTTCGTGGACTGGGAATGCACCGAAGAGCTGATGCGGAAAACCAGAAACGGCGACGCACTGTACATGCACTGCCTGCCGGCGGACATTTCCGGGGTCAGTTGCAAGCAGGGCGAAGTCCAGGCCTCGGTCTTCGAACGTCACCGGATCAACACCTACAAGGAGGCCGGCTACAAGCCCTATGTCGTTGCCGCCATGATCCTTCTCGCCCGTCTGAAACATCCGGCGGATGCGTTGCAGGGCATCCTTAAAAGGAGCCGGACACGCCGAGTGGCGTGAACCGCTCCATCCGCGACGGCGGTCATGACCGGTGCAGCCGGGTTGTTGATTCACCAATAAAAAAAGCGGGCATAGCCCGCTTTTTTTATTGGATCTTATCAGCCATTGTCATTGATCGTCCAAGCCAATCAAGGAAGGTTCATATCCCTCAGGTGCTTCATAACCTAGCAATGTGCAGAGGGTCGCGGCAACATTGGCCAGGCCGGGTTCGGCCACGCCGGTCAGCCGGAAGTTGTTGGCGCCGCAATAATCCTTGATGATCAACGGCACCGGATTGAGGGTGTGGGCGACCATGGGGGCGACCTGGCCTTTCTTCTCGGTCCACATGCTGTCCGCGTTGCCGTGATCCGACGTGACCACCGCAATGCCCCCGGCCTGCCGCACCGCTTCCAGGATGCGGCCCAGGCAAAAATCCACGGTGGCCACGGCAATGCGGATGGCCGGTTCCACTCCGGTGTGGCCGACCATGTCGCCGTTGGCCAGGTTCAACCGGATGAAACGGTGCTTCCCTTCGGCAATGATCTCCAGGACGCGGTCCGTGATTTCAGCGGCCTTCATCCAGGGCCGTAGGTCAAAGGCGATCCTGTCCGAGAGTATTTCCTCGTAGGTTTCCAAATTCTTGTCGATATATCCCGACCGGTTGCCGTTCCAGAAATAGGTGACATGGCCGAACTTCTGGGTCTCGGAAACGGCAAAGGAGGTGACGCCGGAGCCGCAGAGATATTCGCCTAGTGTCCTGTCCACAATGGGCGGCTCAACCAGAAAATTCTTCGGGATCATGGCGTCCCCGTCGTACTGCATCATACCCGCGTAAAAGACCTTCGGAACGCGGACCCGGTCAAACTCCGTGAAATCGTCCTCTTCAAATGCCTTGGAGATCTCAATGGCCCTGTCTCCGCGGAAGTTGAAGAAAACCACTGCGTCGCCGTCCACGATGGGACCCACCGGACCGTCCTTGTCGGCGACCACGAAGGAGTCCATGTACTGGTCCGTGATTTTGGGATCTTCACGGTAGTAGGTGCGGACCGCTTCGGAAGCCGTGGGAAATTCCCTGGCCTGACCCAGAACGTGGGCCTGCCAGCCCTTTTCCACAACCGGCCAGTTGGCATTGTAGCGATCCATGGTCGTGACCATGCGGCCTCCTCCCGAGGCAATCCGATAATCGCGGCCGTCCGTGGAGAGTTCGGCAAGCCGTGCCTCCAGCGGTTCGACATAGCGCAGGGCGCTCTTCTGATCCACATCCCGGCCGTCCAGCAGGGCGTGCACCCGCACCCGGCGCACGCCGGCCCGGAGGCATCCGTCCAGCAGGGCATGGAGCTGGTCGATATGGCTGTGCACGTTGCCGTCGGATACGAGGCCGATGAAATGAACGGTGTTGTCGTCCATTCCTGCCTGGATCACCCGTTGCCAGGCTTCGCCCTGGAAGACGTGGCCCGAGGCAATGGCTTCGTTGATCAGTTTCGCTCCCTGGGAGATGACCCGGCCCGCGCCCAGGGCGTTGTGGCCGACTTCGGAATTGCCCATGTCGTCGTCCGAGGGCAGGCCGACCGCCGTGCCGTGGGCCTTCAGCGAAACCGTCAGCGGCTCCTCCAGCAATGCGTCCAGCACCGGCGTATGTGAAATAAAAACTCCGTCGCGTTCATCCCGTGATCCGAGTCCGATGCCGTCCAGGATGACGAGAACCAGCGGACCGGAGCAGGGTTGGGCTTCGGGCAAAGGAGCAAGATGGAGTTTGGACATGATATGGTTCCTCGTTCCATGCAAAGCAGGTCGATCTTCTGCGACGACCATCAGCAACGCATGATGCTTGCTTGAGTACGGATTAATTGATCAAATCAATGCGCGTCCGGCCAGGGCGAACTGGTTCTGGCCGGAGCATAGCCTTCTCGGAACGCCTGTTCCAGGGAAAAGATGGCTACGCGATTCGCGGAACTGATGCGCGAGGCGTAATGGCTGTCCGGATGATGGAAGCGTTTGCTGCGGCGATTGCCCACCCAGCCGGTCAGGGGTTGGGGCAGGGAGAGAATTCGTGGCCAGAAACCTTTCTGGGCCGAGATGGCCCGGTTCTGTGATTCGAGCATCTGCTTCTGGAAATCCCGGCTCTGGTGGGCATGGGGGTAGAAAAAGGCCATTCCTTCTTCCACAAGAACCTGATTCGCCATGCGTCCATCCGCCAAGTAGACATATGCCAGGATCCTGCCGTATCGATCCGGCCCCTGATCGTCAGCCTCCAGACGAACCGGCCTGTCGCCCACCAGTCGCCGCAGGTAATCGCGGGCTTCCCGGGCATAATACTGATCCGAAGCATTGTCCCGGCCGAATTCCGGAGCGTCGATGCCCAGCAGCCGGACACGGCGGCCGTCCTCCAGGTGAATCGTGTCGCCGTCCGGAATCCACTTCACCCGCACTTCATCGGCGTGGGACGGCAGGGGCCAGAACAGCCACAACGCCAGAAACAGGCACATGATTTGCGAGCCGATCCGCCAAGCGGCAACGGGGCAAACACGATTCATGGCGTGACGGTGCAACATGAGAATCATCCGTCGTAGAACGAGCGCAGGATCTGGCTGCGACCGGGGTGGCGCAGTTTGCGCAGAGCCTTGGCCTCGATCTGCCGGATTCGTTCCCTGGTCACGTTGAAGAGCTTGCCCACTTCCTCCAGAGTATGGTCCGACGGTTCGCCGATGCCGAACCGTTTGCGCAAAACCTGTTCCTCCCGGGGAGTCAGTTCGGACAAGATCTCAGCGATCTGTTCGGAAAGCTTGGCATTGACCACCTCTTCGGCAGGAGCCAGGGCCTTCTTGTCCTCGATGAAATCGCCCAGACTGCTGTCCTCTTCCTCACCGATGGGCGTTTCCAGGGAAATGGGCTCCTTGGCGATCTTGAGGACCTTCTTGACCTTGTCCAGGGGGTAGTCCATTCGCTCGGCGATTTCCTCGGGAGAGGGATCGCGGCCCAGTTCCTGGACCAGATAGCGGGAGGTGCGGATCAGCTTGTTGATGGTCTCGATCATGTGCACGGGGATGCGGATGGTCCGGGCCTGGTCGGCAATGGCTCGGGTGATGGCCTGGCGGATCCACCAGGTGGCATATGTGGAAAACTTGTACCCGCGCTGGTATTCGAACTTGTCCACGGCTTTCATCAAGCCGATGTTGCCCTCCTGGATCAGGTCCAGGAACTGCAGACCGCGATTGGTGTATTTTTTGGCGATGCTGACCACCAGACGCAGGTTGGAGCGGATCAGCTCCTGCTTCGCGGCCAGGGCTGCGATGTTGCCGCGTTTGGCCCGCCAGAGAACTTCCTCCAGGTCATGGACGCTGTGATGGCACTGCTCCCGGAGCCGTTCCAGGATTTCCATCTTGCCGGCCAGCATCTCCTTGAAGGAAAAGAGTTCGTCCATGGTCATGTTCAGGGAGTCCGCCGCGGCTACGGGGCTGATTTCCCGCTTGTCCAGCAAACTGAAGATTTCCTTGATCTCACTCTGGGTTTTTCCCACGGAAAGAATGTATGCGCTGATGTCGCGCTGGCAGTTGTGCATCTGCCGGACAAAATCCTCCACCGTTTCGATCAGCCTATCTATCAGGGTTTTCTCCAGCTTGATGTCCCTCAGAGATGCGACGATTTCTTCCTTGAAGGCGATCACTTCCATCTGCAGGCCGTAAACCCGACGATCCAGCCGGGCGCACTGGTCCAGCTTCATGTACACCTTGCGCTTTTTCCGGTAGACCCCGCGAATTTCATCCAGCAGGAACAGTACGCGCTGGCGCTGGTTCATCTGATCTTCGGAAGGATCGTCTTCCTCAATGGTTTTGACCACGTCCTTGAGTTTAATCCGGCCCTGTTTCAAGTCTTCGCCGATCTTGATCAACTCGTCGATGACCACGGGAACCTCCACCAGGGCGTACAGCACCTCCATCTCGCCAACCTCGATCTTCTTGGCGATGTGCACCTCTCCCTCCCGGTCCAGGAGGGGCACTGCACCCATCTCACGCAAATACATCCGGACAGGATCGGACCCACGGGGGGCGTACTCAGCGTCATCGCCTTCGGCAAACTGAACGCCGACACTCTCGGTTGCCGGCGTTTCGTCAATTTCTTCGGTCAGGATGCCCTTGGTCACCTTGCCCGCGTCGATGATCGTGATATCCAGCTGATCAAAAATATTGATGACTTCCTCGATCTGCTCGGGGTTGCTGATTTCCGAAGGCAGAGCCTTGTTCAGCTCCTCAAAGGTCAGGAAGCCTTTTTTCGTGCCCTCGGCAATCAACATTTTGATCTGTTGGATTTCCTTGATATTGCTCATTATGCCTCCATGGCGAGATCTTGATAGGCTTGAAGCAGTTCGGCCACACGTTGCTGGTCGCCCTGGTTCTGGGCTTCACGCATGGCCCGCAACATGTCTTGTTGTTTTTTCTTGAGAAGATTCCTGTTCAGGCAAGTTTGGATTTCCGTCCAGAGTACACCCCGGTCCGGCTCTCCACGCTGTTGCACTTCCGCGAGTAGCTGATAGCAGACGCGGCGTTCGTCCTCATCCAAACTTGTATAATCAAAGCCGGGCCGGACGGAGCTCTCGGATGAGCCGTCTTCTTTTCCGGTGAGGTGTTCCGCATCCATAGCTCGCAATTTGGTCCAGAGCCGTAGGGCCCAAGGATCTTCCAGGACCGCTTCCAGATCGCCGGTGGCGAGTTGAGAGCGATATTCCGGACAGCTCACGGCAAAGGCGAGCAACTGCCGGTCACGGGTCGTGAGTCTGGATTTCCCGGCAGTACTTTTACCGGAATCCGGGGATGATGCCCCAGTCGTTTCGGAAACAGATGACGATGCCGACGTGAACCGGCTACGGCGCAGTTCTGTTTCGGACATGCCGAGTCCGGTGGCGAGTCGCGGCAGGTAGTAGGCCCGCAGGTCATCCCCGGGTATGGAGTCTAGAAAGCGGCGCACCCAGTCCATGATATCCCGTGGCGCATAGGTTCTGGAAATGGTCTGCACGCAAAATTCCAGGCCGGAACGGGCGGAATCGAGGATTTTCCCCAGCGCTTCCGGTCCCTGGCCATGGAGGACGTCGTCCACGTCCCGGCCTTCGGGCATGGTCGCCACATTGCATGCAATTCCCTGGATCAAAAACATTTCCGCGGCACGCACCGCAGCTTTCAATCCGGCCTGATCACCGTCGAAAAGCAGGTCGACCCGAGGGCACAAACCGCCCAGTCTTTTGACTTGGTCTTGGGTCAGTGCAGTCCCCAGAACTCCAACAGCGCCGGTGAATCCGAATTGATGCAGGGCCACCACGTCCAGATAGCCTTCGGTCAGAAGCGCCCGCTTGTCGCGGACGATGGTTCGCCTGGCTTGATACAACCCATAAAGATGCTTGCCTTTGGTGTAAATCGGTGTTTCACTGCTGTTGATATATTTTGGTTCGGAACTGTCAATGGCCCGACCGCCGAAAGCAATGATCGCTCCGGCAAGATCATGGATGGGAAACATGATCCGATTCCGGAAACGGTCGTACACCTTGCCCTGGTCATTGCGCACCAGTAGCCCGCAGGTCACGGCCTTGTCCTGGTCATACCCCTCGGAGAGCAGAAACTTCTCCAGCCCGTGCCAATCCTCGCGGCTGCAACCGATCTGGAAGGCATCGATCATCTCCGGGCTGACCCCGCGATCCAACAGGTATTTGCGTTGCATCCCCCCCTTGGAAGAAACGAAATTTTCCTGAAAATAAGCCGCGCTCCGGACGTACATGCGCAGATAGATTTCCCGGTCCTCCAGGATTTTTTTATCCTGGGGATTCGTGGGACCGTCATCCAGTTCCACGCCGGTTTCTCGGGCCAGCTGGGTCAGGGCCTGCCGGAAGTCCAGCCCGTTGATGCGGGCGTAGAAATCAATGGCGTCTCCGGAAGCCTGACACCCGAAACAGTAGTAGAAACCCTGGCCCGGATTGACGTGAAAGGAAGGGTGGGTTTCGTGGTGAAAGGGGCAGGGGCCGCTCCACCGTTCGCCATTGGGCCGCAATTCCAGATACCGGCCGGCCAGCTCCACGAAATCGAGCCGAGATTTGATTTGCTGGATGGCGGTTTTGTTCATAATTCCGATGGGAGAATAATGGCAGTATGTGGTTCGGGTGGACGACGCCGTCGAAGGCATCAATCTCATCCGGATGGTTGATTTAGCGCAGCGTGACCATGGTCATTCCGTCGCCGCCCTCGTCCTCGTTGGCAGTGGCATACGAGGCGACCACGGGATGATCCTTCAGGAATTGATGCACTTCCCGGCGTAGGGCGCCGGTACCCCGGCCGTGGATGATCTCCACCTGATGCGAACCACGCAACAGGGCGCGATCCAGAAAGGCCGCCAGCAGGCTGAGGGCTTCGTCGGCGCGCTGGCCACGCAAATCAAGGCGCAGCGGCATGGCTTGATCCGGCGATTTTCGAATCAAGACCGAGCCGGATGCGGCCTGCTGGGGCTGACTGCCTGATCCACGCGGGGTTACATCCTGGTACGGAAGCCACAACGACACCCCGCCCAGTTCGACCTTTAACGCCTTGCGCCGTTCGTCCTTCTCCTGGATGGTTCCGGACTTGTTCCAGGCCGGATAGGAGACGGACTCACCAATCTGGAAATCCTCCCATGCCTTCTCCTCTACCCGGGACGGCGATTCGGACTCGGCTTCCAGCTCTTTGCGGGTTCGGGCCAATTCGCGCAAGGCTTGGCGACGGGAAACTTTTTCTTCTCGCAACCGCAGCAGAACATCCTGGGCCTGTTTCTTGATTTCCTGGAGCAGAGCCGCTTTCTCCCGCTCAAAGCCGGCACGCAGCTTTGTTTTCTGCTCGTCCAGCGCGCGGCGCAGTTCGCGAGCCCTGGTCAGTTCCTCTTCGCGCTCCACGGTCAGGGCGTTGAGCCGCTCGATCAGCCTGCCCGTATCCGCGCCGTCCACCAGGAGATACTGCTCCGCTTTGGTCAGAATGGAATCCGGCAGGCCGTATTCCCTGGCAACTTCCATGGCCTGACTGGCTCCAACCTGATCATAGGCCAGACTGTAGAGGGGCTTGTTGTTCTTCGGATCGAAAAGCACGGATGCTGAGCGCACTCCTTCCCTGGTCAAGGCGTAGGCCTTCAGAGACGGAAAATGCGTGGCCACGGCGGCCCAGGCCCCTTTCTCCAGCAGCCCGTCCACCACGGCCTGGGCCAGAGCCGCACCCTGACTGGGATCGGTTCCGGCGCCGAACTCGTCCAGCAGGACGAGGCTTTGCGAACCGATGTTCTCCCATACCGCGGCTACATGGCTGATCTGGGCTGAAAAGGTGCTCAGCTGGCCTTCCAGGCTTTGTTCGTCGCCCATGAAAACATGGATGTCGAGCAACAGCGGCAGGGTGCTGCCCTCGCCCACGGGCACCGGAAGCCCGGACAGGGCCATCAGGGCCAGCAGCCCGGCCGTCTTCAGGGCCACGGTCTTGCCGCCGGCGTTGCCGCCGCTGATGATCAAGACCCGGTGTTCGCCCTTGAGTTGGACATCCACCGGCTTGGCCGCATGGCCGGACAGGACCAGCAGGGGATGCCGGGCAGTCCTCAGGTTCAACTCGCCGCCGGAAACAATGTCGATGGAACGGGCCTGCATCTGGTCCGCGAGCCGGACCTTGGCCAGCAGCAGATCCATGGACGCCAGCCAGAGGAAAAGCGCCTGCAACGCATCCAGTTCCTGGCGAATCAGCCCCGTGAGATGGGCCATGACCCGCGCTTCGGCTTCACGTTCTTCCTGTTTCAGTTCCTGGAGTTTGTTGTTGACCTCCACCAGGAACAGCGGTTCTATGTAACAGGTTTCCCCGGTCTGGGAATAATCATGAATGATTCCCGGGACCTTGCCCTTGAAATTGCTCTTGAGCGGCAGCACGTAGCGATCCGAGGAGATGGTCATGAAGTCGTCCTGCAGATAGGTGCCGATCCCCTGCTCGGCGACGTATTCCTTGACCCGCCGTGTACACTGCTGATGGATAGCCCGGATTTCCTGCCGCACGGACCACAGTTCAGGGGAGCTTTCGTCCTTGAGATGGCCGTCGTCGCTGAGGCATCGCTTCAGCGAGGCCGCGGTCATCTCCGGCCAGGCCAGGTTTGCGGCCTCTTCATGCAGCTCAGGCCAGCGCGGGCCGTCCGTTGCAAGCAGTGCTTGCCGCACGTACTTGGCGGCGGTAACGAATTGTCCCACTGCCCAGAGCGCGTCCAGATCAAGGATGCGCGATGGAGACTGGACATATGTCCAAACCCCGGCCAGATCCGGAAAGGACGGGCAATCCACGCGGCTTTCCCCGGCCCAAGCCATGGCCTGACGCAGACGGCGCTGCCGGCGGGCGACTTCTGAGACATCACGGGCCGGCGTCAACGCATGACTCGCCTGCCGTCCTGAATCGGACCGACAACAGGCGGCAAGGGCGTCAAGGATTTTGGGAAATTCTAAAAGAAGATATGTTCGTGATTCCATCGGAAATGGAACCGGGCGTGTTTTTCAGGAAGAAAGGCGGTTCCGCACCAGTTCGCTGACGGTCTTTCCGTCTACCCGCCCTTTGTGGGTATTCATGATCGCCTGGATGACCCGGCCCATATCCTTGATGGATGTGGCGCCTTGCTCAGCCGTCACGGCATCGACAAGCGCGTACAATTCATCGGAGGACAATGGTTGTGGCTGGTAGGCCCGCAAGAGTTCCAACTCCAGGGCCTCCTTGGCTGCCAGCTCGGTCCGGCCGGCCTTGGAGTACATTTCGATGGACTCCTGGCGTTGCTTGATCTGCTTGAGTACGAGGTCGAGGACTTCGTCGTCCGTCAGGGAACGTCGCAGCTCGACCTGACGATTTTTGACGGCTGCCTTGAGCATTCTCAAGACAGCCGTCAAATCGTGATCTCTGCTTTTGTAGGCGACGATGTAGTCGCCCTCAATCCGCTCGAGTAGGCTCATCGGAAAGATGTTGTCTTTCTGCTTTTCTTGATTGCACGTTTGCGGGCCGCGGCTTCCTTTTTCTTCTTCTGGACGCTGGGCTTTTCATAGTGCTGCCGCTTTTTCAGCTCGGAGAGGATTCCGGCCTTTTCCACTTGTTTCTTGAACTTTCGCAATGCAAAATCAAAGTGATCGTTCTCACTCAAAACAATTCCTGGCAAGTTGTATTCACCTCCCGGCCTCACGCCGGGGGCGGACGTGAGGGGAACTTTCAAAAGATTATGACTATATCCGAAATGTTTGCAGCAGGCAAGCGACATTCTGAATAAAATGTTCACCGTATCGTGCGCATGGCGCAACAATTGTTGCGCCATGTAATTCTTAAAATAAGTAGTATACTTGCTGAACAAAGTATGCTAACGGGCAAACAATCTTCACGAATCCTTACTAATTTAGTCGGCTATCTTCGACATGCATGTCTTCGTGTAGGAGTTCAATAGTGGGGTATGCCTTCGGTTATCATGGCCAATGATGGGATTTATATTTTCACGGTTCAGCATGCAGTGGGGAATGGCGTTCAGGGGCTTCCGGGAAACATGCACATCGAAACATTTTTTATAAATGGAGCAAATCAATGAAAGTGTCGATTTTCGGCAAACTGATCGGGGTTGTCGTCCTGGCGGTGCTGCTGACGAGCAGCGTCCTGTTTTTCACCACGAATCATTATGTCGCCAAAGGATTTGATGAGAAGGCTCTGGAGGAACTGAACGGTTTCCAGGGAGCAGTGCGGGCGCAGATCGAGGATTGGGAAGAGTTGCTTGAAGCCGTTGGATTTTTAATGTCCTCCAACTTTGAAGTTCAACATGCCTTGCAACAAAACGATACTCAAATGTTGAAGGAATTTGCCCGCGACGTCATGCAGCAGACCGGAGTCGATTTTCTTACCATATCCGATCGTAACGGAGTGGTAGTCGCCAGGGGCCATTCACAGCGAACCGGAGACAGCGTCGCCAATCAGGTCAACGTGCAAAGAGCGCTCAAGGGGGAATCCAGCGTGGGGATCGAGCACGGGACGGAAGTCAAGTTTTCCGTGCGTGCTGGTTTTCCGGTCAAAATGGGCGATCGAATTTTGGGGGTTGTCACGCCCGGCTTCAATCTTGGCTCCTTCGCTTTCGTGGATGACGTCAAGCGCCGGTTCGGGGTCGAGGCCACGATTTTTGAGGGTGATACCCGCTTGGCCACAACGATCATGCGCGACGGCCAGCGTGTGGTGGGCACCAGGATGGACAATCAGCAGGTGCTCTCCACGGTTCTGCAACAGCGCCAAACCTACTTCGACAGGAACATGATTCTCGGTCAGAATTATGATACCGCCTACTGGCCGATCATCAACAGTAGGGGAGAGGTAAGCGGGATGTTCTTCATCGGCGTGCCGCGCAATGTGGTGGAGGAGGCCCAGAACAACATTCTCATGTCCATTCTGTTGGTCAGTTTGGTCGTCGGCGGAGTCATGATCGCCGTGGGGATCTTGTTCGCACGCAGTTTGGCCCTGCCTATCCGCAATGCGACTGCTTTCGCGACCCAGGTTGCCCAGGGAAATTTGGACGAGCAACTGGAGGTCAAGAACAAGGATGAGATCGGCATCCTGGCGGGTGCGCTGAAAACCATGGTCGGTAATCTGAAGATCAAAATCCAGGAGGCGGATGAAAAAGCCCGGGAAGCGGCACTGGCCGCGCAGCAGGCCCGTGAAGCCACTGAGGAAGCCATGCAAGCGAAGGAGCAGGCTGAGAATGCCAAGCGTGAAGGTATGTTGCAGGCCGCTGGCCAGCTTGAAGGCGTGATTGAGCAGATGACTTCGGCTTCCGAGCAGCTTGCCGCCCAGGTGGAGCAGGCCAGTCGCGGATCGGAGGAGCAGCGGGCCAGGACCGGGGAAACCGCCACGGCCATGGAGGAAATGAACGCAACGGTACTTGAGGTGGCCAAGAATGCATCCCAGGCAGCAGAAGCCTCGGACCAGTCCAGAACCAAGGCCGAGGACGGGGCGAAGGTCGTCACGGCTTCCGTCGCGGCCATCAACAAGGTCCAGCAACAGGCCGCGGAAATGAAGAACAACCTGAATCAACTCGGTCAGCAGGCCGAGCAGATCGGTCGCATCATGAACGTGATCGAGGACATTGCCGACCAAACCAATCTATTGGCCCTGAACGCGGCCATAGAAGCGGCCCGGGCCGGTGATGCCGGTCGCGGATTTGCCGTGGTGGCCGACGAGGTGCGCAAGTTGGCGGAAAAGACCATGAATGCAACCAAGGAAGTCGGGCAGGCCATATCGGCCATTCAACAAGGCACTAAAGCAAACATTCAGGGTATGGATCAATCCGTTCATGCCATTGAGCAGGCCACGGACTTGGCGAACCAGTCCGGTCAGGCCCTGAAGGAAATTCTGGCCCTGGCGGAGCAGGCGGCGGATCAGGTCCGCTCCATTGCCACGGCTGCCGAGGAACAGTCTGCCACCAGTGAAGAAATCAATCGCGGCGTGGAGGACATCAACCGGATTGCCTCTGAGACCAACGAGGTTATGAGCCAGTCAGCCCAGGCCGTTTCCGATCTGGCCAGGCAATCCCAGGATCTGCAGAATCTCGTGCGGCAGATGAAGGATTCCTGATCTTTGTCGCCCAGGCGCACATGCCCGGAACTCACGCATGAGTTCCGGGCATGTGCGCCGGAGTTGCCGACCTGTTGCGCAACTGATATGGACCCTGCATCATTCACCGTTTCCGGAGAAATTGTCATGCAAGAGCAATATACGCGACAAGACAAGGACAGCGCACTGCTTCAACTGGTCACCTTCAACATCGGCGATGAAGAGTTCGGTGTGGAAATTCTTAAGGTTCAGGAGATCATCCGAATGATGGGCATCACCCGGGTGCCCAAGGCGCCGGATTTCGTGGAGGGCGTGATCAACCTGCGGGGCAAGGTCATTCCAATCATTGATCTGCGCAAACGGTTCGGCATGGCTACACAGGAGCACGACAAGCACACCCGGATCATCGTGATCGAGATCAGCAAGGTGATTGTCGGCTTTGTTGTGGATTCCGTCTCCGAGGTTCTTCGCATCCCGGCGAATACCGTGGAACCGCCACCGCCCATCATTTCCGGGATTGAGTCCGAATACATCAGCGGGGTGGGCAAGCTGGCCGATCGCCTGCTGATCCTGCTGGATCTGGACAGGCTGCTGAGCAAGGGCGAGCAAAGTATGCTGGCTGGAGTCTAGCCTCGCCAGTTGCCTGTTTAACAATCTTCTCTTCCTCCTCCTTGCCCCGGGGCGTCACGCGCCTCGGGGCTTTCATCGCATTTTGCAATTACGCAGCAGATTCCATTTATGGCCTTAATTCGGTCCTGGATTCCCGCCTTTGCGGCGATTTTTTATCTGGGCGACTTCAAATCAGCTATGCCCACGAAGGGAGGTATCCAGTTCTTTTATCCATATGAACTGAGTAGTTTCCGTAATTTCACATTTAATCAGCGCCTTATGGCGTCTCCCACCTCTTCATGCACTTGCAACGTTATCGCTTGATTGTCACCGGCCAGGTTCAGGGCGTGGGATTTCGACCTACGGTGTACAAGCTGGCCCTGGAGTCGGGGCTGACTGGATTCGTGTTGAATTCTGCTGAAGGCGTGGCCATAGAAGTTCAGGGATCGGGTTCGAATGCTTCAATTTTCGCGGATCTTCTGCGTCGCTCGCTCCCGCCATTAGCCCAAATCACTTCTCTTTCCGCGACTCCGGTCCCGGTCCAAACCGGGGAGAAGGAGTTCCGGATTCTGCAGAGCATCTCCGCAACCGGTCACCAGGTTCTGATCAGCCCGGACACAGCCACCTGCGACGATTGTCTGGGAGAACTCTTCGATCCCCGAAATCGGCGCTACCGCTACCCGTTCATCAATTGCACCAATTGCGGCCCCCGGTTGACCATCACCAAGAGCATTCCTTACGACCGCCCGATGACCTCCATGGCCTGTTTCCCGCAATGTCCGGATTGTCTCCGGGAATATGAAGACCCTCTGAATCGCCGCTTTCACGCCCAGCCGAACTGTTGTCCAATTTGTGGTCCCCAGGTCTGGCTTTCCTCGCACCAGGGCAGCCGTCTGGCTGAAGCGAATTCCGCTTTGGAAGGTGCGGCTCGGGCTCTGGCTGAAGGCAAGATCCTCGCGGTCAAGGGGCTTGGCGGCTTTCACTTGGTCTGCGCAGCCGGCAGCGATCAGGCCGTGGCTGAACTGCGGCGGCGCAAGCAGCGCTGGGAGAAACCACTGGCCGTGATGGCTTCGGATGTGGAAACGGCACTTCGGGTCGCCGTGGTGTCCCCCGCGGCACAGGAGCAGCTGGTTTCCATTCAGCGTCCCATCGTGCTGTTGCCCGCTGCCCACAATGGAATTCTGTCCGAACATCTGGCTCCGGATACGGACTATCTGGGTCTGATGCTGCCGTATACCCCGTTGCACCATGTTCTGCTGGACATGTTCCGCCTAGCCGTCGGGCCCAAATGGCCACCGGTTCTGGTGATGACTTCCGGCAACCTGAGCAGTGAACCCATAGCCTTGGGCAACCGGGAGGCCCTGCAGCGCCTTGCGCCGCTCGCGGATCTCTTTCTTTTCCACGACCGGGACATTTTGATCCGCTGTGATGATTC
Source organism: Desulfonatronum thiosulfatophilum (assembly GCF_900104215.1). Lineage (NCBI taxonomy): Bacteria > Pseudomonadati > Thermodesulfobacteriota > Desulfovibrionia > Desulfovibrionales > Desulfonatronaceae > Desulfonatronum > Desulfonatronum thiosulfatophilum. The sequence continues at coordinate 106,042 of NZ_FMXO01000004.1, forward strand.
CGTACTCCGCCCCAATTCGGTTACCGGGCAGCCGGATTTTTTCCGGCGAGCCAGGGGATACACGCCGTCTCCGGTATTTTTACGCCGCCCGGGACCCAGCGTGCTTGGCCTCGGTCCGGAACTGAAGGTCACCGTCTGTCTGACCAAAGGCGACCAGGCGTTTGTCAGTCAGCATGTAGGGGATCTGAAGAACCTGGAAACCTTCGCCTTCTACCGGGAAACCATCAGCCACTTGCAGAGCATTCTGCAGGTCCGCCCTGAAGCCCAAGTCGCAGACCTGCATCCCGACTATATGAGCACCGTCCATGGCCGGGAACTGGAAGGGCCGCTGTTTCAACTTCAGCACCATGTGGCGCATATTCACTCGGTCCTGGCCGAGAACCGGCATGAACTTCCGGCTCTGGGGCTGGCTCTGGACGGGGCCGGGCTGGGCGACGATCGGACCATCTGGGGCGGCGAAGCCTTGCTGGTTGATCCTCGCGGCACCGAATACGCAAGACTTGGACACTTCGCGCCGGTGATGCAGCCCGGCGGGGAAGCCGCGGCCCGGGAGCCATGGCGCATGGCCCGCAGCTATCTGTGGAGCATCGGAATCGCTACTCCGGCGGATCGGCCCTGGCCCTGGCTTGAGACCCATGGCCAGGCCGACGCCATGGTGGGAACCATGCTCCATAAGCAGATCAATTCTCCGCAAACCACGAGCTGCGGCAGGCTGTTCGATGCCGTGGCCGGCTTGCTGGGACTCAAAAACGTCATGGCCTATGAAGGACAGGCCGCCATCATCCTGGAACGGATCCAGCATCCCGGCGATCTTGAACCCTATCCCTGCCCGTTACGTCTGGATCTCGAACCGGTGCAGCTGGATACCCTGTTCCTCTTTTCCCAGGTTCATGCCGACTGGGAGAGAGGCGCACCGGCAGGTATGATCAGCCGCCGGTTCCATTTGGGCCTGATCAGGGGATTGGCCGAGCTGGCGGTTCGTCTGGCCGAACGGGCCGGTGTCCACAGCGTGGGGCTCAGCGGCGGGGTGATGCAGAACGCCACCCTTGCCACTCTCCTCCCGGCTGCTCTGGCCAAAAGGGGCCTGACTGCTCTGATGCACGCCCAACTTCCCCCCAATGACGCCTGCATCTCCCTGGGGCAGGCCATGTACGGCCGGATGATGTTGGAGCGCGGATAAAAAACGCCTCGGCAAGCTCAAGGACCCGGCCCGCCGTTCCAAATCGGCGTTATTCGACGACCATCACTGCCCCCATCACAAGCCTTTCGCTTGCATTTACAATCCCTGTTCATATTTCTCGATGAGCACTTCTGGCAAAGCCTCAGGGCGAGGGTTTCTGGGTAATAACTGTTCGCGGATTCCTATCGCAATCCAAATCGAAATCGCAATCGAAATCGCAATCGAAATCGCAATCGAAAAAAAACGCTTTCCCTCGTTGAGCCGTGATCCTTATTTATATGGTCTTCGATTTCGATTGCGATTTCGATTGCGACTGCGGTGGGACAGAGTGTTCAGGTGTATCTATATCCTCCCGAATTTATGATAAAATCGAAATTTCCTGCAAGCCTCTGGCAATCACCTTGTCTTTCCCATCAGTCTTAACTAACATTCATTCCTTTTCGCAATTTTCAGGTTGGTATTCATGACATCACGTGGACCGCATATCTCCATTCCTCATATTCGTTTATTGCCCCGGGTATTCAATTTGACGCAGGAACAGGTCGATTCCTGGCCGGAAAGCGTCCGTTCCCTGGCCGTGGAAATGGCCGCGGAACTTTTTCTGCTGCGTTACAATCCGTTCATTGCACCGGACATGGTTCGGAACAGCGTGAATGCGCAACTGTCGGCCAACGCCCCTTCCCTGGACTCGGAATATGCCACTGCCCTGGAACAGGCCGTGGATCATTTCTGGCAGGACTACGAGGCGGAACAAAATTTCAAGTCCGACCTGATCAAGCGCCTTCAGGAATGTCTGCCCACGGAGTGCATTAACAATAATCCCAATGCCCTGGTGGAGTGCTCAACGGACGCTACGGACTTGCGCCTGGAACTGCCGTTGCTGGTGGTGGCTCCGGAAAATACCGAACAGGTCCAGTGCATTATCCGATTGGCCAATGAAATGGGTTTCAGCATCGTGCCCCGCGGCGGCGGTTCCGGCCTGACCGGAGGGGCCATTCCGGCCGGAAAACGAACGGTAATGCTCAGCCTGAGCCGGATGAAAAACATCCTCAGTATCGACAAGAAGGAAAAAAAATTGTGCGCCCAAAGCGGCGTGATCACCCTGAACGCGATCCAGGCGGCTGCCGGCCAGGGTCTGCTGTTCACCGTTGATCCGGCGTCCAAGGCAGCTTCGTCCCTGGGGGGCAACATCTCCGAGAACGCCGGAGGCCCCTTCGCCTTTGAGTACGGAACCACCCTGGACAACATCCTCAGCTATGTCATGGTCCTGCCCAGCGGGGACTGCATCGAGGTGCGGCGGAAAAATCATCCTCTGCACAAGATTCTTCCCAACGAGGACGCCGTTTTTGAGGTTCTGGACGATCAGGGACAACCGCGGGAAACCATTTCCCTCCACGGGAGCGATATCCGCGGCGAGAACCTGGGCAAGGACGTTTCCAACAAGTTTCTCGGCGGCCTGCCTGGAATCCAGAAAGAAGGCGTGGACGGCATCATCACCGAAGCCTGCTTCATTCTGCACCCCATGCCCGCCTATTCCCGCACGCTGTGCCTTGAATTCTATGGTCGGAGCATGCATCCGGCCATGCTGGTCATCAATGACCTGGTGGCCATGCGCGACACCATCCGGGAGCAGGGGGACCTGGTCAAAATGTCCGCTCTGGAAGAATTCGGGACCAAATACGTCCAGGCCATCGAGTACCAAAAGAAATCATCCCGATATGAGGGCGATCCGATCTCGGTGCTTCTGATCCAGATGGACTCGGACGACGAGGCCGCGCTGGATGGAGCTGTCGGAACAGTGGTGGACATTGTCGGTCCGTATGAGAACGTGGATGTATTCGTGGCCTCGGACTCCAAGCAGGCTGAAATATTCTGGGAGGATCGCCACCGCCTCAGCGCCATCACCCGCCGGACCAGCGGTTTCAAGATCAACGAGGACATCGTCATCCCGCTGAAGGTGATTCCCGAATTTTCGGACTTTTTGGAACATCTGAATCTGCGATGTCTGGCCAAGGCCTACCGCCGGGCTCTCCAGGAAGTCGCCGGCCTTCAGGGTGTGGCCGACCAAGACGAATTTGTGGAAATGGAGCTGGACTACTGCGCTCGGATTCTCAAAGACGAAATTACGGCCAAGGAGTTGTCGGACCAGGAGTTCGAGATCCAGACCCAGTTTTTCTTTCAGGATCTGCGCAACCGCTACCCCCGTTTGCAGCCGGAACTGGACGAAATCCTGACCCGGATGCGGGCCACGCGGATTATCGTGGCCAATCACATGCACGCCGGTGACGGCAACTGCCACGTCAACATCCCCGTCAACTCCAACGATCCCCAAATGCTGCATCAGGCAGAGGAAGCGGCGGGCGAAGTCTTCAAGAAAGTCCTGGAACTCAAGGGCGCGGTTTCCGGCGAGCACGGCATCGGGATCACCAAGATCGCCTTCCTGCCCGATGAGAAGATCCAGGCCTTGAAAGCCTACAAGAACAAGGTGGATCCTAAAAATATCATCAACCCCGGGAAGCTGACCCTGCGCGAGCAGCCCTCCCCCCCGTACACCTTTTCCTTCAATCGGCTGATCCAGGACTTGAGCCGGAGCGGATTGCCGGAACGGGATCGGTTGATCAGGCTGCTGACCAACATCCAGACATGCTCGCGCTGCGGAAAATGCAAGCAGGTCTGCCCAATGTATCTTCCGGCTCAGGGCCTGTTGTTCCACCCCCGCAACAAGAACATCAGCCTGGGTGCGATGATCGAGGCTATTTACTACACCCAAACCCTGACCGGACAGCCCGAGCAGAGACTGCTCAAGGAACTGGGCAGGTTGATGCAGCACTGCACCGGATGCGGCAAATGCACATCCGCATGCCCCGTCAAGATCAACACACCGGATGTTGTTCTGGAACTGCGGGGGTATCTGCAGGGCAAGGGCGCGGACGGCCATCCATTCAAGAATCGGATCATGGACTACCTGGCCAAGGATCCTCCGTGCCGCCTGCCACGGGCTGCAAAATTCATGGCCGTGGCGCAGAATATTCAGAACAAGGCCATTGGCCTTGTTCCGACCAAATGGCGGCAGCGGGCTGAGAGTCCGTTGCTGCGCGGCAAGGGGCCGCAGCTGGAATTCAGGAATCTGTCTGAAAGCTTGAGCCTGGGCAAAGGCAGCATCTTCATTCCCGCCGGAAACGGAAAATCCATCCAGAATAAAGAGACGGTGCTCTATTTTCCGGGCTGCGGGGCCGGCCTGTTTTTTCGCTCCATCGGCCTGGCCACGATCAGCCTGCTTTTGAAAGCCGATTGCCAGGTCATTCTCCCGGAAAGCCACCTGTGCTGCGGTTATCCCCTGTTGGCCGGAGGCAGTGAGAAGGCGTTTCAAACCAACAAGGACCGAAATGTCGCGGCCCTGACCCGCCTGCTGAACAAGGCCAAGGGCCAAGGGTTCACGGTCTCACATATCATCACGGCCTGCGGTTCCTGCCGGGAAGGCGTGAAGGATTATCATTTGGCGGCGAAGGCCGGACATGCCCTGAAACACCAGGACTCCCTCCAGTTTCTTTTGCAGCGCCTGGCGCACAAGCTGCCGGAATCGCTTCATGCTCCAGGGCCGTTGCTTTATCATGCCGCCTGCCATAACGAATGGTCCGGCGTGGAGGGAGTCAAATCCGGAAAAATCTATGCCGAGGCCCTGTCCAAGCTTCTGAAGACGGACGTGCGGATCAGCCCCCACTGCTGCGGAGAAAGCGGCCTGGGCGCCATGACCTCGCCGGCCATCTACAACAAGCTGCGGCGAAGGAAAACGGATCAATTGCGGTCGGACATCGAGCAGATGGATTCCCCGGAACCGATCCTGGTGGGGTGTCCCTCCTGTCGTATCGGCTTGACCAGATGCCTGCAGGAACTGGGGCAACAGAAAAAGGTAGTGCATACAATGGAATACATGGCTGGCCTTCTTGCCGGGGAGGACTGGGAAAAGAACGCCGCCAAGGAGATCGCCCAATCCCGTTTCACCCAACGAAATACCAGGACATGACGAGGACTCTCTTACAGAGACTACTTTCTATTTTCGCAGATTTTCTATCGCAGCGCGTTAGGACTTAACCACCAAGGCATTGAACCGAAAACCACTGAGGAGCGATCATTGATGAGCACGCATTTTTCGGCAAGTTACAGTTTTACCATGGACATTCGGCTGGAAAAAAAGCAGGAGAACCGCGTTCGACTGCTGGAGACCCTGGGGCGGGAGGGTGCCCGACTAATCCAGTTCTTTCGCATGGGCGACAACATGGAGGCCGAGGAAATCACCATTGAGTTCTACGCAACTTCAGTGGAGCACGGGGAAAAGGTGGTAGCGGCGCTGCAAGACCTGCCGGGTGTTTTGGAATCCTGGGCCACGGACACGACCATGGCCATCCATGACGGAGGCAAGCTTGAAATCTCTCCCACATCCTCCGTGGACAATGCCGACGAACTGGCCATGGCTTATACCCCTGGCGTGGCCAGGGTCTGCCAGGAAATTCACAAGAATCCGGAGCGGGCTTTTGATCTGACCATCCGGCAAAATTGCGTAGCCGTAGTTTCCGACGGCACCGCCGTGCTCGGGCTCGGCAACATCGGTCCCCTGGCAGCCATGCCCGTGATGGAAGGCAAGGCAGTTCTTTTCAAGGCCTTTGGACGGGTGGACGCGTTTCCGCTGTGCGTGAAAACGAAGACTCCGGAAGAATTGATCGACTTCGTGGAAAAGGTCGCACCGTCTTTTGGCGGCATCAACCTGGAAGACATCGCTGCCCCGGCCTGCTTTCAAGTGGAACAGGAACTGAAAAAACGTCTGGACATCCCGGTGTTTCACGACGACCAGCACGGCACCGCGGTAGTCGCCCTGGCCGCGCTGCTCAATTCGTTGAAGCTGTCCGGGAAGAAGATCGGGGAGCTGAAGATGGTGATCAACGGCTTCGGAGCCGCGGGCGTGGCCTGCGCCAAGATGTTTGCCGAAGCCGGGGTCAAGAACATCATACCCTGCGACCGGGCCGGCGCGATCTACCGTGGACGCACCCAGGGCATGAATTCCGTCAAAGAAGAATGCGCTCAAATCTTTAACCCAAATAACGAACAAGGTTCTCTGAGCGAGGTGATCCAGGGGGCGGATATATTTATCGGCCTTTCCGGCCCCGGCACGTTGAAGCGGGAGGATGTCCTGAAGATGGCGCCCAAGCCGATCATCTTTGCCATGGCCAATCCCATTCCGGAAATTCTGCCCGAAGAAATCGCCGACCTGGACTGCCTGATCGCCACGGGCCGTTCCGATTATCCGAACCAGATCAACAACGTGCTCTGCTTTCCCGGCATTTTCCGCGGGGCGCTGGATTGTCGGGCTTCGGACATCAACGAGGCCATGAAGCTCGCCGCGGCGCAGGCCATTGCAGACTGCGTCGACGACGAGCAACTGGCCCAGGGCATCATCATTCCCAGCGCCTTTCACCCCGGCGTGGCCGATTTTGTGGCCGAACGCGTCGAGCAGGCCGCCAGGGACAGCGGAGTCGCCAGGATTTAATGCCCTCCCGAGGCATTTAGCATGCGTCTGTTGGGCATCGACTACGGTACGAAACGGGTGGGCCTGGCTTTGAGCGACGGCCTGGGGCTTCTGGCCCACCCGTATGCAACCCTGGAAAAGACGACTCGGGATCGGCTTTTTGCCGACCTGCTGGCGATCATCGCCAAGGAAGATGTTGGCGCCGTGGTGCTCGGCCTGCCCCAATCCCTGAGCGGGGAGGACACCGATACGACCCGCCAGGTCCGTAATTTCGCCCAGAGCCTGCGACGCCGCACGGCGATACCGGTATACTTTCAGAACGAAGCGTTCAGTTCGCGGGAAGCTGAATCACAATTGTGGCAGAGCGGACGCCGCGGTCGAAAACTGCGCCCGGTGCTGGACCGGCAATCTGCCGTGATTATTCTCAACGATTATCTGGAATGCACCAGAGAATCCCGAACCGACGTCTCTTAGGAGGACCCATGGAATCAATCCTGTCCCCGATAATCATTATCCTTGTCGTTGTCTTTTTTGCGTATATCATGCGCCGCGGCGGCGGCTTTTCCGGGTGAGGCCCGGCCAAGGGTTGCGGTCCGCAACCACCGGAGCAGCAGGGGAAAAAGCCTGCGGGCAAGGGAAAAGGCAAGCAGGAACGCAGCTGAGCAGTTGCCAGCACGCTATCAATTGATGAAGGCGGGCAGTGAGAATTTGCTTGCAAACTCAGAAATAATACTTTAAGTATCGACGTTTCGCGTGGAGAGGTGTCCGAGCGGCCGAAGGAGCACGATTGGAAATCGTGTGTACGCTAACCCCGTACCGTGGGTTCAAATCCCACCCTCTCCGCCATTATTTCAGGTATTTAAGCCGCCCCTTGGGGCGGCTTTTTTGTTGTCTCGGGATCTAACGCATGGCCTCGGGGAAAAGTTTGGCGGCCATTTCGCGCAGCTTGTACTTCTGGATCTTTCCGCTGGCGGTCATGGGATACGAGTCCACGAAGGCCACGTAACGCGGCGTCTTGTAGCGGGCGATCTTGCCGCGGCAGAAGTCGCGGACCTCTTCCGGCGTCAAGGTCGCGCCGGGTTTGGGGATGATGAAGGCGCCCACTTCCTCGCCGTACTTGCGGCTGGCCACGCCCGCCACCTGCACGTCCGAGACGCCCTCCAATGTGTAGAGAAACTCCTCAATCTCCCGCGGATAGATGTTTTCCCCGCCCCGGATGATCATGTCCTTGATCCGCCCGGTGATGGCCAGATAGCCCTCCTCGTCCATTACGCCCAAATCTCCCGAGTGCAGCCAGCCGTCCGCGTCGATGGTCTGGGCCGTGGCTTCAGGCATGTTGTAGTAGCCCTTCATCACATTATAGCCTCGGCAGCAAACCTCGCCCTGGACTCCGCTCGGCACGGGCTCGTTCGTCTCCGGATCAACGACGCGCACCTCGATGGCCGGCATGGCCCGACCCACGCTGGCTACGCGGCGGTTGACATCGTCGTCCACCCTGGTCTGGGTCATCACCGGCGACGTTTCGGTCAGACCGTAGCAGATGGTGATGTCGTTCATGTACATCTTCTCCATGACCTGGCGCATGACGCGAACCGGACAGGGCGAGCCGGCCATGATTCCGGTGCGCAGGGAGCTGAAGTCGAACTTGGGGAAAAGGCGATGCTCCAGCACGGCGATGAACATGGTGGGCACGCCGTAGAGTGCGGTGCAGCGTTCCTGCTCCACCGAGGCCATGACATGCACCGGATTGAATCCCTCCAGAATGACCAGGGTGCTGCCGTGGCTGACCGCGGCCAGCACGCCCAGCACGCATCCGAAACAGTGGAACAGGGGTACGGGCAGGCAGATCCGGTCTTTGTGGGTGAAGAGCTGGTTTTCGCCGATCCAGTAACCGTTGTTGGCGATATTGTAGTGCGTCAGCATCACCCCTTTGGGGAAGCCCGTGGTGCCGGAGGTGTATTGCATATTCACCACGTCGTGGGGGTTCAAGGCGTCCTGCCGGGCTTGATACTCGGATTGCGGCGTCATGTGTCCCAAGGCGAGCAGCTCCGGAATGGAGTACATGCCGCGGTGCTTTTCCGGGCCAAGAAAGAGGACGCGTTTCAGGTGCGGGAAGCGCGCGCTCTTCAGGTGTCCGCGAGGCATCGTGCGCAGCTCCGGGACCAGTTCGTTGATGGTGGCCACGTAGTCCGTATCCCGGAAACCGTCGATCAGAAAGATGTTTTCCGTCTCGGATTGTTCCAGAATATATGCCAGTTCGTTGGTTTTGTAGTTGGTATTCACGGTCAGCAGCACCGCGCCGATCTTGGCCGTGGCGAACTGCAGCGCCACCCAGTACGGCACGTTGGTGGCCCAGACGGCCACCTTTTCACCGTGTTGCACGCCGAGATGCATCAGCCCTTTGGCCAGTTGATCGACCACCTCGCCGAATTCACTGTAGGTCAGGCGAAAGCCGCGGTCGACATAGACCACGGCGTCGTTGTCCGGGTGGTTCCTGACTGCCTCGTCCAGAAGTTGGCCCAAGGTAATTTCTCGTAGAATGGAATTGTCCACAAAGCGCTCCTTCGCAATATCGGAATATCGACAACTGGCCGGGTGCGCGACAACCGGCCAAAATTTCTCTCAGACCGCTACTCCGGAATGTAGAGCACGGCGTAGATTTCAGCGGGATCCGGACCTGCCGTTCCCAGGTGATGCGGCACCGCGGAATTGTAGTATACAGAGTCTCCCGCCTTCAGGCGATGAGTCTCCTGGCCGTAGAGGATCTCGATCTCACCGGAAGCCACGATGATGAATTCCTCGCCCTCGTGAAAGGACAGCTTTTTTTCCGTGGAGGACTCGGGAAGAACCTGGATGAAGAACGGTTCCATGTGCCGGTCGGTCTTGCCCTGGCCGAGAGGGAAGAAGCGAAGGGCCACGGGACCGCCCTGATCGTGATGCATGTTCAGGCCGGCTTGACGCTCCTCAAGACGGACAACCAGGGGGTCACGACTGACGTGATCATCCAGAAACGTCCCCAGGCGTACTCCGAGACCTCGGGCAATTTTCAAAAGCGGCCCCAGGGACGGCGGGTTTCCCGATGCTTCTATCCTGGCGATAAATTCCGCGGGCAGGCCGCTGCGTTCGGCCAGGTCTTCCAGGCTCAGTTCCCGTTCTTCGCGCAAACTCCGAATTCTGACTCCGACGTTTTCTTTGCTCATGTTTGTTACCTTTGGTATGCATGACCGCGGCAGCGATCTGATTGAACGAAGGTCGACCAACTTCCCGACTGCGGGAATTCGGCTAGATCAATGATGTACATGTCGATAAAAAAGGTTGTCATATTCAGCATCCCGTCCTCGTGCAACCCCAGATTCATCTGATGCGTTCCGAAAATAATAGCCAGGATCTCCACGCAACTGAAAAAGGACTTGTCCATGTGCTCGGACTGGGCCAGTCTGTTCAGGAGATTTCCGCACCGCGCATGGAGTTGATCAATTCCGCGGAGCTGCTTGTGGCCGGAAAACGACTGCATGGGGCATTTCCTGACTATCAGGGAAGGCGGATTACCTTGAAGGCCCCTCTGGCTCAGGTGATGGATGAACTGGAACAAGTCGTCGTCGATCATGGCCCGCGGGTCGTGGTGCTGGTCGGCGGAGATCCCTGTTATTACGGCATAGGTCCGCTCCTGGTGCAACGCCTGGGTCCGGAGCGGGTGCGGCTGCATCCCGGAACCACCACGCTCCAGGCCGCTGCTTCCCTGCTGGGCTTGGCCTGGCAGCATGTCGGCGTGGTTTCCCTGCATGGCCGAAACGGCACGACTCTGCTTTTTGCAGCTCTGGCCCGCAACCGACATGTTGCCGTGTACACCGACGACAGCAATACACCGGCGGCCGTGGCGACCATGGTCCTGGAGCGGGGGGGGGAGAACTTCCGGATGTGGGTCTTTGAAGATCTGGGCACGCCGGAGCAACGCTGGGGACAATTCACCTTGGAGCAGGTTCTGGGACAGGAGTTCTCGCCCTTGAACCTGGTTCTTCTGGAACGTACCGCGGAGCCTGAACTGCAGATTTGCCTGGGCATGGCCGAAAAAGATTACTGCCGCGAGAACGGGCTGATCACCAAGCGGACGGTTCGCGCCGCCGTGATCGCGGCCCTGGCGTTGCAGCCGGACAACTTGCTCTGGGATCTCGGAGCCGGGTGCGGTTCCGTGGGCCTCGAAGCCGGCTTGCTGCTGCCTCAGGGCGGCGTGACAGCTGTGGAGAGAGAGCCGCGAAGAGTGGCCATGATCCGGGAGAACATCCGCCGGACCAATGCCTTTTGGCTGCAGGTGGTTCAAGGCAGGATGCCCGAGTGTCTACATGGACTGCCGGTTCCGGATCGTATCTTTATCGGCGGGGGGCTCTCCGGCGGCATGTCTATTCTGGAGGAGGCCTGCATGCGTCTCAAGCCGGGCGGGCGGCTCGTGGCCTCAGTCGTTCTCCTGCAAAGCCTGGAGCGGATCAGGGATCATCTTGAGCACATGCGCTGGCCTCTCGAAATACTGCAGATCCAGGCCAGCCATGCCGTGCCTCTGGCTGGCGGGCATCGCCTACAATCCCAGAATCCGATTTTTCTCGTCTGCACTCTCAAACCGGAAGATGCGACACCGTGACAAATCATAACCCACCCCTCGTCCATTTCGTCGGCGCCGGTCCCGGTGATCCGGAGTTGCTGACAGTCAAGGCCCAGCGCCTCATCCGGGAGGCGGATCTGATCATCTACGCCGGCTCACTGGTTCCCCGGACCATGCTGGATCAGGCCAAGTCCCGGGCCAGAATTCATGATTCCGCCGGACTGACTCTGAAGCAGACTCACGGCCTGATCCGGGACGCGGTCCTTTCCGGTGAATTCGTGGTCCGGTTGCACACCGGCGATCCGGGTCTTTACGGTGCTGTACGCGAACAAGTCCGCTTGCTGGAAGCGGAAGGAATTGACTACGCCGTGGTCCCCGGGGTCACCGCGGCCATGGCCGCGGCGGCCGCGACGAGAATTTCATTCACGATTCCCGAGACCTGCCAGACTCTGATCCTGACGCGCATGGGCGGGCTTACTCCAGTACCGGAGCGCGAAAGATTGCGCGGTCTCGCCACGCATCGGGCCGCTCTGGCCGTCTATCTCAGCGGGCCCAACCACCTGGAGATGGCCCGGGAACTTCTGGACGGAGGCTATCCGTCGGACACGATGATCATCGCGGCGCACCGGGTCGGGTGGCCCGAAGAGCGGATTGAGCGCCTGACCCTGGACAAACTGGCCGCAAGCGAGGCAAGGACGCACTGGAAACGACAGACGGTGTTCCTGGTCTTGCCGGGACAGGAACAGTCCACATCCTCGCGCCTCTATGCGCCGGAATTTGAACACGGGTTTCGTGACGCCGTCGATCCTGCGACGGGGGAATGATCCGGTTGTCTTGCACCGTCATCCGAATCTTGAGCAATACCATGAACCAAAACGCACGAATCTACGTTGCCGGTCATCGCGGGCTGGTGGGATCGGCCTTGGTGAGGGCTTTGGAAGGCGAAGGATATACCCGGATTCTCAAGCGGACTAGCGTTGAATTGGACCTGACGAACCAGGCTGCCGTGCGAGAATTTTTCCAACGCGAACGTCCGGAGTACGTCTTTCTGGCCGCGGCCAAAGTCGGCGGTATTCTGGCCAACAACACCTATCCAGCCCAATTCATCCACATCAATCTGGCCATCCAGACCAACGTGATCCACGAGGCTTGGCGTCACGGCGTGCAGCGTCTGCTTTTTCTGGGATCATCGTGCATCTATCCGCGGGAATGCCCTCAGCCCATGAAGGAGGAGTACCTGCTGACCGGACCGCTGGAGCCCACCAATCGGCCCTATGCCGTGGCCAAGATCGCGGGCATTGAGATGTGTCGGGCCTACAACCGGGAGTACGGAACCCGCTACCTGGCGGTAATGCCCACCAATCTGTACGGACCCAACGACAATTACGATCTGGCCGGCAGCCATGTGATCCCGGCAATGATCCGCAAGTTTCACGAGGCCAAGGTTTCCGGCTCCGGACAAGTGGTCCTCTGGGGTACCGGCAGCCCCCGGCGCGAATTCCTGCACGTGGACGACCTGGCCCGGGGCTGCGTGCACTTGATGCGACTGGAGGGAGGCGGCGAAGAAGCTTTTCTGGATTCAGAAAACGTACCCTTGATCAACATCGGTTCAGGCGTTGACCAGACCATCCGTGAGCTGGCCGAAATGGTCCGCGAGGTGGTTGAATACACAGGCGAGATTGTCTGGGATGCGGACAAGCCGGACGGCACGCCGCGCAAACTCCTGGATGTGAACAAGATGAACGCCGTGGGCTGGCAGCCGAGCCTCACTCTGCGGGAAGGATTGGCCGTAACGTATCAAGACTTTCTCGCCAGGACATCGAGCTGACTTGTCATGCGGCATTCCTGTCAAAAGCTTTCATCCTAAAATTCACGACATCCTTCGGATTGACATCATTCGCTGGAGAAATACCTATTCTGGTATTGGCGTCAGCTGCATTGACCATCCTCGCATCGCTCCTCTTTCCGGTATTCTTCCTGAAGTCACAGCTTCTTGACGTCGCCCCGCCACTCGTCCTCTGCAGGTTGATGATTGCCCATTAGGCGTTTATTCAAGGCCCGTCACGGCAACAATTCTTGCTTGCAGGGGAAATGGATTTCTGGAGGTCTTTCCATGAAAACGATTTCATTTTCTTGTGCATTGCTGCCAGCTTTCCTCATTCTCCTGCTTTCTGGTTGCGCTCAGACATTTACCCGCGAAGGCTTGCGAATGGTTGACGAGGATGTTGGCATTCATCGACTTCGAGCAGAACCGCAAGCCTATGCCGGACAGACCGTTCTTTTGGGAGGCGCAATCATCGAGGTCGAGAACTTCGCCGACCATACGGAACTTGTGATTCTGCACCATGAGCTCGGCTTCACCAACAGGCCCAACCATCGCCGTCCCTCCGGGGAACGGTTTCTGGTACGAATTCCGAGATTTCTCGACCCGGCGATCTATCATCCGGGGAGATGGATCACGGTTCTGGGTACCGTGGCCGGCGGGGAACAGCGGCTTCTTCAGCGCGCCACCTATCTTTACCCTGTCATAGTCGGAAATGAGCTGCACCTGTGGCCTCTGGACCAAAATGCTCCCGGCAGGAGTCGGCTCCATTTCGGACTTGGCATCGGCATTGGACTCTGAACTAAACTGGAAAAAGTGCTGTTACCCTGAAACCAGTTGAGGTAATCCATGCGTGTACCCATTATGTTGACATTGATGGCATCGGCGCTGTTGGGAGGATGTACACATGCCGTTTCGCCTGCCTTGCTGGATATGGCGGATCGGGATCTTTCTTTTGCGGAACTGCGACAACAGCCTCAAGCCAATCAGGGAAAAATTGTCGTCCTCGGCGGAGTTATCGTCCAGGTTTTGCACTCCGAAGAAGGTTCCTTGCTGGAAGTCTATCAGACCAGGACCAACCATTTAGGCGAGCCGGTCGACCTGGACCGTTCCGGCGGACGGTTCATGGTACTCCATCCCGCCGTGCTGGAGCCGGGAATCTATCGCAAGGGGCGAAGGGTGACCGTGGCCGGACGAGTGATCGGTGAAATGATTGGGGATTTGGGAAATCTGGAATACCGATATCCATATCTTGCAGCCTTGGAAATCCGTCTCTGGGAAGAGCGGCCGCAACCTCGGCATGATCCATTTCATGATCCGTTCTATGGCCCGTTTTACAGTCCGTACTGGGACCCCTGGTACGGAAGGTACCGCCGACATCCCACTCTTTTCCCCTACCGGCGACATCCGTTTTATTCACCCTGGTGGTGATCCATTTCGATTTTCTTGCCCCTGGGGTGCGGCGGCGGTCCCAGGCTGAGTTAACAATAAAGTCGTCCAGGCGCCGGATTGCTCCGCGCCTGGACGACTTTGCTGCTGGATTGTACTCGCTGCTACCAAGTGCTGTTGCCTTCCTGGTATTCCGGCATGGCCTCCAGTTCCTGCTCGGTCATGGGAACGTAGACCCGCAAATCATCCCCATTGCCACGGTGGATTTCCACCTCGTCAATGTCAATGGCCACGCTGTGCGTGCCGATGCCGAGAAAACCGCCGACATCCACGACCAAACGTTCGACGTCGCCCTGGGGCGTGATCAGGACCTGATCTACATTGCCCACATTTTCGTGGTTGCTGTCATAGACATCGGCATTCTGAAGATCGTTCACGCTGATCAGGCCAGGCGAGACCCGATCATAGCCCTCTTGCGGTTCCACGCCCTCTCTGGTTCGGTGTGGGCGAGTCGGATCCGTGGTGGGTTGTTCTTGTTCATGAGCGTCGCGCGGCCGGACTTGCTGATCATTGTCCATGCCTTCACCCGGAGCTGTGCGACGATTCGTTTCGTTCATCCGCTGATTCTGCTGACCGGTGCTCCGCTCCTGCTGATCGCCGTAGGTCTGGCGGCCGTTCTGATCAGTTTCTCGCTGCTCCCTGGTCATCCCAGGCTGAGCCGCATCACCAGTGTGGTCCTCGGCATCCCTGCCCAAGTCAGGAGTTGAGCGGTTGCGGTCAATTTCTCTTTGTTCTCCCGGAGTCCACATTTCGTCACCCTGACCAGCGGGACCTGTTCGGTCGCTCTGGATGCCTCTGTCTTCCTGTCCTTGTCTGGTGGTGCGGTCGGTGTCCTGGGTCTGTGCAAATGCAGGATTCAGATACAACAAACCGGCAACAATGCTGATGACTAAAGTTTTCATAAGACCTCCTCAAGTCTGATAATTGGTGGTTGAACAATGTGCTTTAAGCCTTTTTATTCATCCACCGTGAATTCATCTGCCACAAGAACTCGCCTCTTGATTTCTATCATCATTAATCAACGTTGTTTTGAAAATGGGGGAACTCATGTATCCAGTAGCTAGAAGACATGTACTTTAAGGAATGTAATATTTTTATGCTGAACCACTTGTAAAAGTTTCAAAATATTCGCTTCGAAATTCTCGAAGTTGCATCATTGTTAGAAAATTGGTCGGAATACTCAAGTTAAAGCGGTTTCTCATCCGGGATTAAAAAAAAGCCGTCCAGGCGTGAATTAAAAACTTCGCCCGGACAGCTTTATCATGTTGTTCTGGGACAAATGACTAGTTGTCTCTTACTTGCTGCTGAGTTCTCAATTCTTCGATCATGGGAATGTAGACGCGCAACTCATCCTTGTCCTCATCCTTATGGATATCTACGTCTACTATGTCGAAGGCCACGCTGTGCGCATCGATTCCGAGAAATCCACCAACATCCACGACCAAGCGCTCGACCTCGCCCTCAGGTGTGACCAGGACCTGATCCACATGGCCTACACTTTCGTGGTTGTCGTCATAGACAACGGCATTCCGGAGATTGTCCTGATCGATTTTGTCAGGCGTTACCCGTTCGTACCCCTCTTGGGGCTCCACTTCAGTAATCTGGTGCGGACGAGCCGCGTCCCTGGAGGATTCTTGCTGCTCATGCGCGCCGCGCGGTTGGAACTGTTGGTCCTGTCCCATTCCTTCACCCGGAGCAGGACTCGTGGGGTCTTCGGCGCCTCTTCCCAACTCAGGGGTTGAGCGATTTCGGTCGACTTCTCTCTGCCCTCCGGGAGTCCAAATTCCGTTGTCAGGATCGGCGGGTCCGGTACGTTCACTTTGGATATCCGTATCTTGCTGAGGCTGACTGGGCATGCGTTCGGTATCCTGGGTCTGTGCAAATGCAGGATTCAGATACAACAATCCGGAAATAATGCTGATGATCAATGTTTTCATAAAAATACCTCCTCAGGTCCTATTGGTGATTGGGATTACCTTAAATGATAATCATCCTTTTGCCGAAATGTCTTTCGTTCATCCATCGTGTGATACACGATCGACACCCTCTTTCGCTTCAAACATCATCAATAAGCACGCTTATGAAAATGAGGGAGTTCCTGTATCCGGTTTTCTGTTTGCACGTAATTGAAGAAAGGGCAGGGATTAGGCGTACTCCATCTCGTTGATTCCGTGTGAAATGACCAGATCAAGACTTGGCGGGGGCTTGACTTGAGTCCAGCTGACAGCAACTCTTCCATTATCAACTCAGCTCAAAATGCCGGCGAACAAACGACTTGCGTCCGGAAAATCTGCCTTGAATTTGAGCTGAAAGTGCATGGAGGTGCGTATGGCTGGAAAAATGAATCGCAGAAAATTTTTGCGGAACACAGTGGGTGCGGCTGCCGGGCTGGGGCTTTCCGGTCTCATCTCAGCCGTTGATCGGCCAAAAAGTTTTGCGGCGGCGATGTCGCCTGCCACGATGCCCAAGCGAAAACTTGGAAGAACGGGGTTTGAAGTCTCGGTGTTCAGCCTTGGAGGGGAGTCGGCTCTGGAGCGAAGGGGAAATCAATACGAGGCTATGGCCCTGATCGATCGCGCCTTGGATTTGGGCGTCAACTACATCGACACTTCACCAACTTACGGTGCGGGAGGCAGTGAAACCAACATCGGCAAGGTCATGGCGCTCAGGCGTAACGAGGTGTTTCTGGCCACCAAATCCCATGATCGTGGTTACGATGGAACCATGCGGCTTGCGGAGCAAAGCCTCGAGCGGCTGCAGACGGATCACCTGGATCTGTATCAAATCCATAACGTGCGGGTCATGGAGGATGTCGACATGGCGCTGGGCAAGCAGGGCGCTATTCGGGCCATGGAGCAGCTACGGTCCGAAAAGGTGATCCGTCATATCGGCATCACCGGCCACAAGGATCCGGAGGTCCTGCTGCATGCCCTGCGGTCATATGACTTTGACACTGTGCTCATGACCCTCAATGCCGGGGATATCCATTTCAAGCCCTTTCAAAAGGATCTCTTGCGCTTGGCCGAAGAAAAACAGTTGGGCATCATTGCCATGAAAGTCACCGCGGTGAATCGAATTTTTCGGGAAGGCGGGTTAAACTCGATGCGCGAAGCGTTGGGTTATACCCTGAGCTTTCCGGTGAGCACGGCCATCGTGGGTATTTCCAATCTGGAACAACTAGAGGAAAATGTTCAAATAGCCTCGCAGTTCGCACCGTTTTCCCAGCAAGAACTTGGCGCCATTGAGGCCAAGGTGCAACCGTATCACGACGAGGCAAATTTTTTCAAACACTACTGGTAGCTCCTTCGCGGGCAATAATATCCCTGTTTGCTTTTTCTCGCCGTTCAAGCGAAAAGACAAACGCATTTGCGTTGCCGTCGTCCTCCCTATGCAAGGACATTTCGGAGCCTAACTCTCTGGATTGCTGCATATTCTGGAAAATACTGCATCTGCTTCATGGATAATCATACTCAAAAAGAATCGAACCTCCAATCCGAAGACGCTTTTCTGGCGCTTATTGACCGTTGTTTCCCGAGTTCGGATCGATTGCTGCTGGGCCGGGGCGACGATTGCGCGGTTGTTTCCTGCACCGATTCGCTCTGCGTCTCCTCGGATCTGTTTCTGCAAGACGTTCATTTTCGACGAGAATACTTCAGCGCCGAGGATTTTGGTTACAAGGCCCTGGCCGTAAACATCAGCGACATTGCCGCCATGGGAGCGAGGCCGACGGCTTTTGCCTTGAATCTCATGATCCCCGATGGAGTCGATGACGCGTACTGGATTGAGTTTTTTCAGGGCATGGCCGGGCTGGCCGGGGAGCATGACCTCGATCTTGTCGGAGGGGATTTGTCCCGGGCCTCTTGTCTGGGAGCGGCTATTACCATCTGGGGTGAACGAGTTCCCGGCGGTCGTTACCTGCAGCGGGCCCAGGCACGGCCCGGAGACGTACTTTTCATAGTTGGCGAAGTCGGCTTGGCCCGTCTGGGCTTGGCCCAGTTGGAAGAAAGCCTGGCTCTGAACGGTAATGTAAAAATCCAGGACTACAGTTTCGGGAGACAAAATCGCCACGCGCAGGCCATGTATCCGCAGGCGATCCAGGCCCATCTACGGCCCGCCATGCATGTGGCGGAGGCCTGCGCTCTGGGAGCCATGGATACAATCCGCGGACTGATGGACGTCTCCGACGGACTGGCTCGGGACCTGCCGAGGTTTCTCGGCCCACACCTGGGCTGCCGTATCACACTGGCAGAGCAGGATCTGCATCCGGAACTGCGCCGCTTCGCCGCCGAAAATCTGGTCGACGCTTTGGAATGGGCGCTGCGGGGAGGCGAGGACTATGCTCTCCTAGGGGCCGTCGCCGCTGGGAGTTGGGAGGTCTTGCAATCCGCCGTACCCCAGGTAAGCCGTCTCGGCGACGTGACCCCGACCTCGGGAATCATGCTCAGAGAAGAAAGAATTCTGCTTCATGGATTTGACCATTTTGGCCGGTAGCCGCCGATAACCCTTTGCCATATCCATTTTTTCACGCTCTATCCCATTGCGTGTGGCCCTTTGTGCGTCTTGTTTCCGTGTCGATCTACATCCAGCTGGAGGAAATGAAGTATGAAAAAACAACTGGTTGCCTTTTTGCTTATTGCCCTGATCTCTCTTTCCGGCCCTGTCCTGGCCGCCGAACCCATTAAGATCGGCGCATTTTTCGCCCTGTCCGGTCCGGCTGCGTTCATCGGCACTCCTACCAAGCTGGTTGCGGAAATGGTGGTGGAGAAGATCAACAAGGACGGCGGCATCAACGGGAGCCCTCTGGAATTGGTGGTCGCGGACACCGAGAGCGATCCCCAGAAAGCATTGCTGGCGGCGCGCAGGCTGGTGGAGCGGGAAAAGGTCACGGCCCTGGTGGGCCCTACCCGTACGGACACCGGCATGGCCGTAAAGGCGTATCTGCATCAGCGACGGGTTCCGACAGTGATGACGGTGGGCGGAGATCCGGTGATCATGGGCGACCGCTTCGGTCCCTTCGACTGGATCTTCAAGAGTCCGCAACGTTCTTCCGTAGCTGTGAGCCGGGTTTATGAATATCTGCAAAGCCGGGGCGTGACCCGTGTCGGATTGCTCACGGCCAGCGACGGCTTCGGCAAGGACGGCCTGTCCTGGCTGACCAGCCTGGCCGGAGAGTATGGGATCACCATCACGGCCAATGAACAATTCGCCCCAACGGATACGGACATGACTACTCAGCTGGTCAAGATCCGGGCAACCGATCCCGAATTCATCATTTGTTGGACCATCGGACCGGCTGCCGCCCTGGTCAGCAAGAACGTCCAGCAATTGGGACTGACCATTCCCCTGATGCACTGCCACGGGATCCCCGATCCCAAGTATCTGGAACTTGCAGGCGATGCGGCAGACGGAACATACATGCCCTCCACCAAGCTCATGGCCGCGGAGCAACTGTCCGACGACGACCCCCAGAAAGCCGTAGTCATGGAGTTCATCCGCCTGTACAAGGACGTCTACCAGTTCGAGCGTCAATACCCCATGAACACGCATTCCGGATATGCGTGGGATGCGATCATGCTTTTAGCCGAAGCCCTGCGCAAGGTCGGTCCTGATGACCCCGTAGCCATTCGGGACGCTCTGCGCCAGACATCAGGTTTTGTCGGGGTCAGCGGTGTATTCACCCTGTCCGAGGAAGACCACAACGGCCTGGACACGGATTCTTTGATCATCGTCAAGGTCGAGCAGGGCGAGTGGGTCATGCAGTAGGGGCAATCCTCGCGGTTGCCTGCTTTTGCGCATTTTCTGCCAATTTGGAATGTTGATGTTTACCCGCAAGCCCTCCCCGGAGGATGCCCCTGTGAATATTGCCAGATGATTGGTCCCATGACAGTATGCTCGGCCGAATGACTATCGGGGGATCGTCCCGCGTGCCATGATTCTAATAAAATATTGATTCTAGAGGAGTTCTTCGTGACGTCGTCCATTTCATTGACCTCATTGCCCGAGATGCCTGCCGGGCTTCCGGAACCTGTTTTGCCGCCCAACGCTGAGGTGGTTTTGACCAAACGCTACCTGCGCAAGGGCTCCCAGGGCGAAGTATTGGAAACACCGCGGCAACTCTATTGGCGCGTGGCCGCGGCCATTGCTTCCGAAGAGGCCAAATATGTCGATTCATCTTATTCCGTGGAAGAATTGGCACTCCATTTTTATGATCTGATGATCACATACCGTTTTCTGCCCAATTCACCGACCCTGATGAACGCGGGCACGGATCTCGGACAGTTGGCCGCCTGCTTCGTACTGCCCGTGGGCGACTCCATGGAGGAGATCTTTGACGCCATCAAGTACGCCGCCCTGATCCACAAGTCCGGCGGAGGAACCGGCTTTTCCTTCTCCCGCCTGCGTCCCCAGAAGAGCCGCGTCGGCTCCACCGGCGGAATCGCATCCGGCCCGATTTCCTTTCTGCGGATTTTCAATACGGCCACGGAGCAGGTCAAACAGGGCGGTACGCGTCGCGGCGCAAATATGGGCATCCTTCGGGTGGACCACCCGGACATCCTGGAGTTCATCCGGGCCAAGGAACGGGAAGGCGACCTGAACAACTTCAACCTTTCCGTGGGATTGACCGAAGTTTTCATGCAGGCCGTGGAGAAGGACGAGGAATATGAACTCGTCGCGCCCCACACGAACCAAGTCAAAGAACGGCTCAAGGCGAGGGAGGTGTTCGGTCTTCTGGTCCAAAAAGCCTGGGAAAGCGGCGATCCCGGCATCATCTTCCTGGACCGCATCAATCGCGACAACCCCACCCCCGGCCAGGGTGAAATTGAGAGTACGAATCCTTGCGGGGAACAGCCGCTGCTTCCATACGAGGCCTGCAACCTGGGCTCCATCAATCTTTCCAGGTACATCCAGAATTCCGGAAAGGACGACATCCTCTGGGATGAGTTGAAGCGCGACATTCATCTGGCGGTCCGTTTCCTGGACAACGTGATCGACGCGTCCCGCTACCCCTTGGATAAAATTACGGAAACAGTGCAAAAGAACCGCAAGATCGGCCTGGGCGTGATGGGCTGGGCCGACATGCTGTTCCGTCTGAACATTCCGTACAATAGCCAGGAAGCCCTGAATCTGGCGGAAAAGGTCATGCACTTCATCCAGTTTGAGGCCCAGAGCGCATCCAAGACTCTGGCCGAGGAGCGTGGTCCGTTTCCCGGCTTCGCGGAATCCACCTTCGCCGAACACAAGCAGGGCCCGTTTCGCAACGCCACGGCCACGACCATCGCCCCCACGGGCACGCTGTCCATTCTGGCCGGTTGCTCCTCCGGGGTGGAGCCGCTGTTTGCCCTGAGCTTCGTGCGCCAAGTCATGGACGGTGAACGGCTGCTGGAAGCCAACCCCTGGTTCGAGAAGGCCCTGCATGCTGCCCAGTGCTTCAGCCCGAAATTGATGGAGGAAGTCGCGTCCAAGGGCACCATCCATCACCTGGATTACCTTCCTGAAACGATCCGCAAGGTCTTTGTCACGGCCCACGACATTCAGCCCACATGGCATCTCAAGATGCAGGCCGCGTTCCAAAAATTCACGGACAACGCCGTTTCCAAGACCGTGAACCTGCCTCACGAGGCCACTCGGGAAGACATCTGGCAGATCTACTGGATGGCTTACGAAATGGGCTGCAAAGGCGTCACGGTCTATCGGGACGGCTGCAAGAGCAACCAAGTATTGTGCACCGGTGACGGCGGCAAGCCCAAGGAGTCAGAGAAAGCGCAGCGGGTTGTCCGGGAACGGCCGGACGTGGTCTACGGCTTCACCCAGAAGGTCAAGACCGGATATGGGTTCCTCTACCTCACGGTGAACGAGGTCGACGGACGCCCTTTCGAGGTCTTCACCACCATCGGCAAGTCCGGACGATCCATCACGGCCAAGGCCGAGGCAATCGGTCGCCTTGTTTCCCTGGCCCTGCGCTCCGGAATCGGCGTCGAGGACATTGTCAGCCAGCTCAAGGGCATTGGCGGCGAGCATCCGGTCTTCCAGAAAAAGGACATCCTGCTCTCCATCCCGGACGCGGTTTCCTGGATTCTCGAAAGCCGCTACATGCAGGGCCGCAAGGCTGAAATGACCGACACCCTTTCTTCGCCGGAATGCCCGGAATGCAGCAAGCCTCTGATTTTTCAGGAAGGCTGCTTTGTCTGCCCGGGCTGCGGGTATACGAAGTGCGGTTGATTCTCTGGCGTATATGATCACTCTGCGTCATGTATCTCACAACTTCGGGCCTCATTGGGCCCTGAAAAACATCTCTCTGGATGTTTGCAAGGGTGACTTCCTTTTCCTTGTCGGCCCCAGCGGCGCGGGCAAGACGACCCTGCTCCGCCTGTTGCACGGCGCCATCCCCTTGCAACGCGGGCAGGCCTCGGTGGCGGGTTTCGACCTCCAGACGCTCACCTCGCGCAATGTGCATCGGCTGCGGCGCGAGGTGAGCGTGGTCTTTCAGGATTTCAAGATCCTTCCCGAACGTACGGTTTTCGCAAATGTGGCTTTGGCCCTGGAAGTGCGCAACATGCCCCGTCCCCATACCGAGCGCCGGGTCCGGGCGGTGCTGCGGGGGCTGGACCTGGAAGCCAAGGCGCAGAATTTATGCGCCGAACTGTCCGGAGGCGAGCAGCAACGCGTGGCCGTTGCCCGGGCCGTGGTGGTGGGCCCGCAGCTCCTTCTGGCGGATGAACCCACCGGAAACCTGGACCGGGAGCTGGCCATGCGCCTGATGAGCATTTTTCTCCAGTTTCATGCCCACGGCAGCACCATTATTTTGGCCACCCACAACCAGGAAATCCTGTCCTGCCTGCCTACGGCCAAGATCCTGCATCTCGAGGACGGCTCCGTCGCCTGGGCCAACTGGTCGCTGTCCGATACGGAGTAGCCTGACGTGTTCCAGATCATCGGCAAGCTTTTTCTGCAGGGGCTGACGGATATCCGCCATCATCCCTGGATCCAGGTTCTGACCCTGGCTGCCGTGACATTGGTGGCCTTCCTGGCCGGTTTGTTTCTGCTGGTCCTGTACAATCTTGATCAGGAACTGCAACGCTCCCAGGGGGAAATCCAGTTCCAGGTTTACTGGCAGCCCGGAACGGATCAGCAGGTCATCCAAGCCCAATGGGAAACGTCCTTGAGCGCCCTGGATCATCTTGTGGAGATGAAGACCTACACCGCGGACCAGGGGCTGGAGCTGCTCATGCAGCGCCTGGGCGCATCCGGCGACTTCTCCTGGCTACGGGGCCAAAGCCCGCTGCCGGCAACGGCCCTGCTGACGTTTGCGGTCAGGGACGACGACCAGCAGACCTGGGCCAAGTCCACCTACCTGTATCTGGAAGCCCTGCACGGAGTGGAAAAGGTCAGCTTCAATCCGTTGCAACTGGATCTGGCCAGGGGCTGGGCCCGTTTCAGCAGTCAAGTCATCTGGCCGTTGATCTTGTTTCTCGGACTTGTTCTGGCCCTGGTAGTGGGCAATACCATCAAGCTTTCCCAGCTGCATCGGCGCAACGAAGTGGAAATTCTGCGCCTTGTGGGCGCCTCCCGCTGGTACATCCAGCTGCCCATGCTGGTTTCGGGAGGGCTGCTCGGCTTGGCAGGAGGGTTGCTGGCCCTGCTCATGCTCAAGGGGGTCCAGCTCAGCCTGAAGGATCTGCTCCATTTTCCGCCCCTGTGGCTGCACCTGGACTATTTGCCGAACGATCAGACGTTGCTGTTTCTGGTGGTGCTTGTATTCATGGGCATTCTCAGCAGCTGGGTGGCCCTGCGGGAAAAGTAACCGCCCGCAAGGCTTTTCCGTCTCCTCCCCAAAATTGGGTTTTTCATCAACAGATATTTTGATACCGTCAACGCTTCAGTACAACAAACAAGGAGTTCCCATGCGCAGTGAGATCATGACCAAGGGCCTGGAAAAGGCGCCCCACCGTTCCCTTCTGCACGCTCTGGGCATGACCCGGGAAGAGATGCGACGGCCGTTGGTGGGCGTGGTCAATTCCGCCAACGAGGTGGTTCCCGGCCATATCCATCTGCATACCATCTCCCGGGCGGTGAAGGACGGCATCCGTTCCGCCGGCGGCACGCCCATGGAATTTCCGGTCATCGGCATCTGCGACGGCCTGGCCATGAACCACGAGGGCATGCGCTACAGCCTGCCCAGCCGGGAGATCATCGCCGACAGCATCGAGGCCATGGCCATGGCCCACCCATTTGACGCACTGGTCTGCGTGCCCAACTGCGACAAAGTCGTTCCGGCCATGCTCATGGCCATGCTTCGTCTGAACATCCCTGCTGTTCTCGTCAGCGGCGGCCCCATGCTGGCGGGTGCCTGGCAGGGCAAGGCCGTGGACCTGATTTCGGTTTTCGAAGGCGTGGGCCGGGTGCGCAAGGGCCAAATGAGCAACGAGGAGCTGGAGGAGCTGGAAGCCTGCGCCTGCCCCGGCTGCGGTTCCTGTTCGGGCATGTTCACGGCCAATTCGATGAACTGCCTGTCCGAGGCCATCGGCCTTGCTCTGCCCGGCAACGGAACCATTCCCGCGGTCACCGCGGCCCGGGTCCGGTTGGCCAAGCAGGCCGGTTCGCGAGTGATGGATCTGCTGGCACGGAATATCCGGCCCCGGGACATCGTCACGACAGCATCGGTGGGCAATGCCGTGACCGCGGACATGGCCCTGGGTTGCTCCACGAACACGGTGCTGCATCTGCCGGCCATTTTTGCCGAGGCCGGCCTGGATCTGGGTCTGGACATCTTCGACCAGCTCAGCCGACGCACGCCCAACTTGTGCCGCCTGTCACCGGCCGGCAGCCATCATATGGAAGATCTGCAGCGCGCCGGCGGGATTCCGGCCGTGATGGCCGAACTGGCCAGAGGCGGCCTCCTGGACCTCACCGTTCAGACCGTCACCGGCCAAACCCTCGGCGAGAATTTGGAATCCGCCGGAGCCAGGATTCTGGACAGCGACGTGATCCGCTCCCTTGCCGCGCCCTACAGTCCTGAAGGGGGCATCGCGATCCTCAAGGGCTCGTTGGCTCCGGACGGGGCCGTGGTCAAGCAGTCCGCCGTGGCCCCGGAAATGCTTGTCCGCACATCCGTGGCCAGGGTCTTTGAGAGCGAGGAAGAGGCGGTGGCCGCCATACTCGGCGGCGCGATCAATCCCGGAGACGCGCTGATCATCCGCAACGAAGGCCCCAAAGGGGGGCCCGGCATGCGCGAAATGCTCACTCCCACTTCGGCCATTGCCGGGATGGGGCTGGACAAGGACGTGGCCCTGATCACGGACGGTCGGTTCAGCGGCGGCACCCGGGGCGCGGCCATCGGCCACGTCTCGCCGGAAGCCGTGGAAGGAGGACCCATCGGACTGGTCCAGGAAGGGGACACCATCGAGATCGACATCCCGGCACGAAAGCTCAACCTGCTGGTGGACGAAAAGGAACTGGCCGCACGACGCGCTCAATGGCAACCGCAACAACGCAACATCACGTCGCCCTTCCTGCGACGCTACGCCCGCCTTGCATCCTCCGCGGCCAAGGGCGCCGTTTTTACTTCTTCGTAGGGAGAGTCCAGTCACATCGTCCATCTTGGAGAGGAACGGAATATCTGAGCGTTACCATCCTGCATAGGCGCTCCGCGCAAGCGGCTATGCAGACGATTCACGTTATTAATCGAAATGACCGGGACGGCATTGACATTGTAGGGACGCCTTTACAAAGGTCCATTCAACACCAAAACCCGCGGGAGATTTTCCATCACTGAACGCATCAACAGGGAACAGGCCGTAGTCTACGACCGCTGGCATGAAACCGAAGTCGGCACCTTTGCCCTGGCCCAGGAAAAACGCCTGCTGCAGCATTTCATGGCTCCCTGGACTCGGCGGCAGCAAAAACTGCTGGAAGTGGGCTGCGGTCCGGGTCGTTTTCTGCAGTTTTTCTGGGAAAGCGGCTTCGACGTCACTGGCTTGGACGCGTCCCCGGCCATGCTTGAATTGGCCAGAGAGCGGTTGGAACATCGGGCCGATCTGCACCTGGGGCAGGCCGAGCATCTGCCGTTCAGGGACAAGGAATTCGATGTGGTGGCTTTGTTGACGCTCCTGGAATTCTGTTCCGATCCCGATCAGGTCATCAGCGAGGCCTTGCGCGTGGCCAGAAAGGCCATTCTGGTCACCTTTTTGAACAGGCATTCTCTTTACGCCGTTGCCCGGCGCAGCAGTTTGCGAAGCGGCAAGAAAGGATTCCTGGACAAGGCCCGCTGGTTCTCCTGGTGGCAGATCAATTCCCTGATCTGGAAACAGGCCGGGTCACGTCCCATGCATTCCCGCTCCGTGCTCATAGGCCCCCAGCGGACATGGTCCGCCAAGTCCGGATGGCGCAAGCTCAACTGCCGCCTGTGGCCGCCGTACCTGGGTGCCTATGCCGGGGTGCGCTGCGACCTTGTCGGCGACACGCCGCTCACGCCGATCATGGCCTGGAAGGAAAAGGCCAAACTCCGCCCCATGGAACAGCCCGCCTCATCCGGGGCTAACAGGAGCAAACCTGATAATCATCAATTGCTGTAATACCGGAGAATTCAGGATTTCTATCCGATCTCCATCCTAGCCCTGGAGATCAGTTCCCCATGCTCTGCAGCGGGGCCGGGACCCGACCCCCCAGGTTGATAAATCGATCGGAGCCGCCGGCTCCGGGCACGGGGATGATCACGGCCTCGCCCAGGAGTCCTCCGAAGAAGGCTTTTTCGCCGGCCTTTTTGCCCGGAACGGGGATCAGCCGCGCCGCCGTGGTCTTGCGGTTGATCATGCCGATGGCC
Source organism: Desulfonatronum thiosulfatophilum (assembly GCF_900104215.1). Classification (NCBI taxonomy): domain Bacteria; kingdom Pseudomonadati; phylum Thermodesulfobacteriota; class Desulfovibrionia; order Desulfovibrionales; family Desulfonatronaceae; genus Desulfonatronum; species Desulfonatronum thiosulfatophilum. The sequence continues at coordinate 133,428 of NZ_FMXO01000004.1, forward strand.
ATTTCATCGGCAATGATCGCAGCCAGGGTTTCGGCGGAGGTGTCGCCAGGCAGGGCGACCATGTCCAGGCCGACGGAACAGACGCTGGTCAGGGCTTCCAGCTTGTGCAAAGTCAGGTGTCCCTGGGCCGCAGCCTCGGCAATGTTCAGGTCTTCGCTCACCGGAATGAAGGCGCCGCTGAATCCGCCCACGGACGAACTGGCAAAAGCGCCGCCCTTCTTCACCGCGTCGTTGAGCATGGCCAGGGCGGCGGTGGAACCGGGCGCGCCGATGTGCGCAAGGCCGAGAACCTGGAAAATCTCGCCCACGGAATCACCGACGTTGGGCGTCGGAGCCAGCGACAGATCCACCACCCCAAAGGGGACGTTCAGTCTCCTGGCCACTTCCCGGCCGATCAGCTCGCCGACCCTGGTCACCTTGAAGGCCGTTCGCTTGATGACGTGGGAAATCTCGTCCAGGGCCAGATGGTCGTCCTCCTGCATGGCCCGCTCCAGGGCCCGCTTGACCACGCCCGGCCCGCTGACGCCTACGTTGATCACCGCATTAGGCTCGCCCACGCCAAGATAAGCCCCGGCCATGAACGGCACGTCCTGCGGGATGTTGGCGAACACGCCCAGCTTGGCGCAGGCCAGGCCGTCCTTGTCCGCGGTCATGGCCGCTGCGGCCTTGATGGTCTTGGCCATCAAAAGCACGGCGTCCATGTTGATCCCGGCCGCGGTGGTGGCCACGTTGAAGGACGCGCACAGCCGCGAAGTGGCGGTCAAGGCGTCGGGTACCGCCTCGATCAGGCTCAGATCTCCCCGGGCCAGCCCCTTTTCCACCAGGGCGCTGAACCCGCCGATGAAATCCACGCCCACTTCCTGGGCGGCCCGGTCCAGGGTCATGGCCACCTGAACCAGCTCGCGGGAGGAGAAGGGCGCTCCCACCACGGCCATGGGGCTCACGGAAATCCGCTTGTTGACCACGGGGATGCCGTAGATGTCCCCCACTTCATCGCAGACATCCACCAGCGTGGACGCCATGCCCGTAATTCTGGACATCAATCGATCCTGAAAGCGTCCTATGTCATGTGTCGCAAGATCAAACAGGCTCAGCCCCAGGGTCACGGTGCGCACATCCAGGTGCTCGTTGCGCAACATTTCCAGCGTGCCCAGCACTTCTTTTTCTGTAAGCATTTATGATTATCTCCAATATTCCATTATAAAAATCTGGGACGCTTTGTACGAGGTACGCCCTGAACGACCATCAGGAGTTACTTGTCCCGCCTTGGTGACACTTGGGTAAAGCTGCTTTTCGTTGGCTTTGTCCATGATATATTGCCGATAGGCTTGAAGTCTTTTGGCTCCTGCATTTGTCCAGCAGGAGCCAAAAATCTTTCTTCTTTGCGCACTCCGTGTCCTGAGCGAAGCGGGCGGTTCAATATTTCATTTCCGTCAAACCCGATGCACGGCCTCGAAAATGCTCCTGTGCTGGAGGCTCAGGATCTGGCGTAGTTCCTGGGCTCTGCCGTAAAGGGCTTCGCGGAATTGTTTGCGGTCCACCTGTTGAGGCACGTCGACTTCGTAGATCATCACCCATTGGGAGGCGTCCTCAGTTTTGACGTTGGCCCGCAGGGCCGTGATGTTCACGCCAAACCGGAACAGAACTTCGGTAATGCCAGCCACAAGCCCAACTTGATCCGGGCCGATGGTGGTTATCACGAAGGGGGCCGCCGGCTGCCCGGCGTCGCCCGACTGCGCAGTCGTGGCATCATCCAGGAGCGAGACCCAGAAGGTGAGTTCCTCTCCCGCGAAGCCCTGCTCCAGGGCGTGCAGCACATCGCCCGTGGAGAGGCTCTCCGCCTGGGGCTGGAACACGAACATTCCGGCAAATCGGGAGTGTAGAATGGTCTGAGTGGCATCTTCGATATTGCAGCCCATCGTGGCCAACAACCCGGAGACCCGGGCCACGATCCCGGGCCGATCCCGCCCGAAAACCGCGATCATCATTTTTTGAACATGGTCTTGCATTGTATATCCTAAAAGTTGTTGATTTCCGTCATATCAGCCAACCCATTCGTCGTCGCTGGCGATGGGCGCAAAGCCACGGCGCATCGTGTTTTCCGTGATAACCCGCGGGTCCATGAACTGCAGCAGATAGTCCGGACCGCCGGCCTTGGAGCCCACGCCGGACATCTTGAAGCCGCCGAAGGGCTGGCGGTAGACCAGCGCGCCGGTATTGTTACGGTTCAGGTAAAGATTGCCCACACGGAAATCCTTTCTGGCCTGCTCCAGACGTTTGGGGCTGCGCGAGAATACCCCACCCGTCAAAGCAAACCGGGAATTATTGGCCATTTCCAGGGCCTCGGTGAAATCCTTGGCCCGCATCACGGCCAGCACAGGACCAAATATTTCTTCCTGGGCCGTGCGGTGTTCAGGGCGAATGCCCTCGACAATGGTCATGGGCGCGTAGCAGCCATTTCCCGGGACTTCCCGCTGTACCGCGATCCGGCCTTCCTCTTTGGCCACCGCAATGGCCGCGAGAACATTTTGCTGCTGGTTTCGGTCCACGACCGGCCCCATGAAGTTGCCGGGATGCTCGCCGGGGCCGATCTTCACGGACAGGGCCGCATCCCGCAGCCGGTCCATGAATCGGTCATAAATCGCATCCAGCACGATCACCCGGGAGCAGGCCGAGCACTTCTGACCCTGGAAGCCGAAGGCCGAGTACAGCACTTGGGGCACGGCCTCGTCCAGGTCCGCGTCGTCGTCGATGATGATGGCGTTCTTGCCGCCCATTTCCGCGATTACCCGCTTGCACTGATCCTGGCCCGGATGGACCTTGGCCGCCTTGTCCATGATCCGCAATCCCACGTCCACTGATCCGGTAAAGGCGATCAGGCTGATTTGGGGATGTTCCACAAGATAATCGCCCATCACCGAACTGCGGCCCGGGCAGTAGTTGAACACTCCGGCAGGCAGTCCGGCTTCCTGGAATATTTCCACAAGACCGTAGCCCACAAGGGACGACAGGGAGGAGGGTTTGTAGATCACCGGATTGCCGGTGACAATGGCCGCGGAGACCATGCCCACGGAGATGGCCAGGGGGAAATTCCACGGCGCGATCACCGCGGCAATGCCCTTGGCCTGGTAAAACAGCTCGTTGACCTCGCCGGGAGCGTTGCCCATCCGCTGGGGTGTTCCCAAACGAATCATTTCCCGGCCGTAGTACTCCAGGAAATCCACGGCCTCGGCCACGTCATTGTAGGCCTGATCCCATTGCTTGCCCACCTCCAGAACCTGCCAGGCCGAGAGCTCATACACCCGGCGGCGGCAGATGTCCGCGGCCTTGAACAGGTAGGCGGCCCGATCCGCGGGCGATGTATCCCGCCAGCTTGGCAGGGCCTGCTGCGCGGCCTGCAGAGCCTGATCCACCTCCTCCCGGCCGGCCTGGCAGACATGGCCCAGGATTTCCTCCGGATCCGCGGGATTGTACGAGGCGATGGCATCCTGGGTAACCACTTCCCGGCCGTTGATGAACAGCGGCCAGGTTCGGCCGCGCTGGGTCCGGATGCGGGCAATGGCTTCAGGGAAAGCCATGCGGGCTTCGGGCACGGTGAAGTCCACCAGGGGCATGTTCTTGAAGCCTGCTCTCTGTGAAAACTCCCGGGCCGCGGCCTGCGGCGAAGCGGCCTGGGCCTTTTCGCGTTCCAGGGTACTCAGCGGATTTTCCAGCAGGCGGTCCATATCCGCCTGGTCCGCGAAGCTTTGCTTGAGGAAGGATTCGTTGGCGGTATTCTCCAGCAGGCGGCGCACCAGGTAGGCCATGCCCGGCAGGAGTTCCCCGTAGGGGCAGTAGAGCCGGACCCGGTCGGCCACGTTCTTCAAGCCCTTGCGCACGGGTTCAGCCATTCCGTACAGCACCTGGAACTCATAGCGTTCCGGCGGTACGGCCAGATCCCGCGCCGTTTCCATGACCATGGCAATGGAGCGGATATTGTGCGAGCCGCATTGGAAGTAGACCCGTTCGTGGTCTTGCATGATAAGTCTGGCATGACGTTCAAAGGCCGCGTCTGTTTCCGGCTTCTTTGTCCAGACGGGAACCGGCCAGCCGTTCTGCACCGCGACGATGGTCTCCTGATCCCAGTACGCGCCCTTGACCAGGCGAATGCCGATGGGCAGGCTGCGTTCCCTGGCCCAGGTCAGCAGATCGGACAGATCCTCGTCCGTGCAGCGCAGATAGGACTGGAGCACAATGCTCAAGTGCGGATAATCCCGGAACTCGGTTTCCGTGCGCAGGCGTTTGAACAACTCCAAGGTGGCTTCCTTGAACTTGAGCGACTCCATGTCGATGCACAGGGCGCCGCCCAGTTCCCGCACTTTTCGGTATATCGGCCGGAGCCTGGCAAGAATGCCCTGAACCGTGTCTTCCACGTCCACGGCCTTGGCCTGGGAGTAGAGCGCAGAGGGCTTGATGGAGACGTTCAACTTGGGGGTATGGCCCCAGTCCAGGTCGGACAAGGGAGCGACCCCGGATAGTTTGAGCGGCTGCCAGGAGGACTGGGTCTTGGCCAGGGCATCCAGCAATTCCATGTAACCCTGCATGTACGCCTGGGCTTCCTCCTCGCTGACCGTGGCCTCACCGAGCAGATCCACGGTAAAGGCGAATCCGTCCTTGCGGATCTTTTGCAGGCTGGATACGGCCTCCTTGGTGTTCTGTCCGATGATGAACTGCCGGGCCATGCCTTCGATGTTGGCCCGGATGAGCTTGCCCATGGCCTTGGCCGCAAACGAGCCGAAGAGTCCGCCGGATTTTTCGGCGCCCCATTTCAAAACCGGAGGGATGTCCCCGCTGCCTTGACCGGAAAAATATTCTTCGATGTGTCTCTGCAAGGATTCCGAAGTGTTCAGGTATGGCAACACGTCCACAAAACGAAACAATTGGATCTTGAAATCTTCGTTTTGCATGGCCCAATCCATGACCTTGCCGGTCCAAAACCCTTTATTGAAAACGCTGGGCGCCTCACCCTTGATGGAACCAAAAAATTGCCGCCCCCGGGCAACGACCCGGCCCTCGAAATCCGTGTCATGCATCGATTTCACCTCCAAAAGGATTGTATTTTCGTCGGTCATTATTTTCTGGAACAGGTTGCCGCACCAGTACATATGCGGCACCTGAAAACATTCTTCTCTAAGCCGGGAGTGTCCTCCGGTCAATTACGTTCATCTGATGATGGACAGAGACAGAGCCATTTGTTAGGTTCACTTTTTTTGGCAACGGTTTTTAGGAAAAGTGGAGGAAGCCGGGTGGCATGAGTGCTGCCAATCCCGTCAGGCCCGAAAGGGAGCAGCGGTAACAGTGGCTTGTGGGTGCCTGGCTTCCTTGAAAGCACGGACAATCGTCCGTGCTTTTTTATGTCTGAAACATCATGCCCGGCGCGGCCAGTGGCGTTGATACAAAAAGCAAACGGAACTGTTCAGCTCATCCCGAGCAAAACGGACTGGATGCCCGCCTTCGGGGGCATGACTGACTCGGATGCGGCATTGGAAAAACAAGTCATTCCCGCGAAGGCGGGAATCCAGGTCATGCTTGCCACAAGTTTTTAAACCGCCTTTTCCCTCGCAAGCTGATTTGTATAGTTGCAAGTAAACAAGACCGGAAGAAGCACATGAATGAAGCGCTCTGGATTGGATTTGCCCTGCTGGACCTGATCATGGTTCTGGTGGTTTTTCGCTGGTTCGGCAAGCCGGGCTTGTTCGCCCTGATCGTGTTCAACCTGATCCTTTGCAATGTCCAGGTCTTGAAAACAATTGAACTGTTCGGCTTGACCACCACTCTCGGCAACATCCTCTATGCCAGCGTCTTTTTCGCCACGGACCTGCTGAACGAACACTACGGAAAAGAAGAGGCCAAGAAAGCCGTCATGCTGGGTTTTTTCAGCCTGATTCTGGCCATGGCCTACATGCAGATCGCATTGGTCTTCATCCCGTCCCCGACGGATTTCGCCCAGCCGCACTTGGAAGCCATCTTCGGCGTCCTGCCCCGCATCGTCCTGGCCAGCATGGTAGCCTACCTGATCTCCCAATGGCACGACATCTGGGCGTTTCAATTCTGGAAAAACCGCACCGCCGGCAAGCATCTCTGGTTGCGCAACAATGCCAGCACCCTGGTCAGTCAACTGCTGGACACGCTGATTTTCTGCTCCATCGCCTTTATCGGTATCTTCCCCATGGACGTCTGGATACAGATCGTTCTCAGCACCTATTTGATCAAACTGCTGGTCGCTTTCCTGGATACGCCGTTCATTTATCTGGCGGCCCGCTACAAACCGCGGGACGTGCTTGCAGTTCGTGAAAATAAGTAGACGTGGAGGCTTGAGTCTACCTCGCCCTTTATTGATTTTCGGTGGGTAGGGAGTTGTCCAGTTCAGCCAGCACGCTCCGGAAAATCTCCTCGGGGCACACTTTTTCATCAATTTCGCAACATGACAGCGCATCCGCATCCGCGATGCAGTTCAGCGTCTCGTAGATGCAAGTCAGCAGGGTTTCATCGCCTGATTCACAAACACGGGTAACCAAATTCGATAACGGGCGAGGAGCATCTTCGTTCAGTCGAATCTGTATTTCGTCCTTCAGGAATTTAAAGTCAAAGTATTCCAGGTATTGCTTCGCTTTTTCCCGCATCAGCCACCTCATTTCGCCGACCAGCATTTTTGTTCTTCTCGCATATCTCACCCACCCAGGCCTTTAAAGGATGCGCCGCATCTTTGTCCACCAACTGTTCACCTGCTTGGTTTGACAATCAAGATGATCGACTGAGAACAGCAAAAATATCAAGCAGGACCGGAGGCGCGAAGTTGGAAATGATCCCCCTGAAGGTCTGCATTTCCACTTGCCCGAATGCTGACAGGTGGTTATATGAAGTCGGGGCGAATGGGAGTTGCCCCTGCCCGCCCTTGGCTCAGCTACATGCAAATTCGGTTATCATGCCGACTTTCCCGTCCTTGAAGGAGTCCCTGCACATGGCCTACCATATCGGCGTCGACGTCGGATCCGTCAGCGTCAATTGCGTCGTTCTCGACGAATCTGAAAATCTTGTTCACGAAGCCCCTTACCGCCGCCATTTCGGCTTGGTCCTTGAAGAGACCGCCAGAGTTCTGGATGAAGTTTTCGCCCAGTTTCCACAAGAAAAGGTCCGCTCCATTTCTTTCACCGGCAATCAGGGACAAGCCATCAGTGAGCTCCTTGATGCGCCTTTTGAAGTCGAAACCATTGCCCAGGTTCTCGGAGTCACCAAGATTGTTCCGAATGTGCGCAGCATCATCAGCATCGGAGGCCAGGATGCGGCGCTTTTTGAACTGGACTACGACCACGGCCAGTGGCGGTTGTCCGCGTTCAACGTCAACGGCCCCTGCGCTTCGGGCACGGGTTCCTTCATTGATCAGCAGGCCGAACGGCTCACCTTCGCCATGTACGGTGAAAATTTCGACATGGACCAGGAAAAGCTGCAGAAGGTTCTCGAGGATTTCATTGAGCTGGGCGCCACCAGCACCTATCCGGCTCCCGTGGCCTGCCGCTGCACCGTGTTCACCAAATCGGACATGATCCACTTGCAGAACAAGGGTGAAAGCCTGCCGAACATCATTGCCGGCCTGCACCACGGCACGGCTGCCAACTATATGAGCACCATCGTGGCAAATCGGGAATTGGCCGAGCCCGTGGTCTTTGTCGGCGGCATGGCTTCCAATCGGCTGCAGGTGGAGGCTTTTCGGAAATACTATCCCAATTTGACCGTTCCCCAGCACCATGCTTCGCTGGGCGCCTTGGGGACAGCCCTGCAATCCCTGCGCAACGATTTGCGCAATTCCGTGGACACGGCTGCGTTACGCTCTCCCGCGGCTTCCAAGGTGGATGCCATCGGCAGGGCCGAACCCCTCTCCCTGCAGCTTACAAACTTCGACCCGGACAACACCCTGGCGCCGCTCCCGGACACGGGTGAAGTCATCGACGCTTATCTTGGCGTGGACATCGGCTCCACATCCACCAAATACGCCCTGATCGACGATCAGGGGCGCATCATTCACAAGCGCTACGTCCCCACCCAGGGCAAACCCATCGAGGTTGCCCAGAATCTGCTGCGCCACCTCAAGGACGAAGTCGGCTCCAAGGTCCGCATCAAGGCTGTGGCCACCACCGGTTCGGGCCGCAACGTGGTCGGAGACTTTGTCAGCGCGGATCTGATCATCGACGAAATCACGGCCCATGCGCGCGGCGCGGTGGCCGTGGATCCCAAGATCGACACGATTTTCGAGATCGGCGGCCAGGATTCCAAGTACATCTCCATCAGCCGGACCCATCCCACGGACTTCATGATGAACAAGGTCTGCGCCGCGGGTACCGGAAGCTTTCTGCACGAGCTGGCCAACAAGATGAAAATCAACATCTTCGGCGAGTTCCAGGAGGTTGCCCTGGCCTCCCAAAAGCCGGTCAATCTGGCCGAACGCTGCACCGTGTTCATGGAATCGGACTTGACTGCCTATGCCCAGAAAGGGGCGGAGCGGGACGACCTGATCGCCGGGCTCTGCTACGCCATCGTGCGCAACTACCTGCACCGGGTGGTGGAAAACAGGCACATCGGGCAACGGATCATGTTTTTGGGGGGACCGTCCTTGAACAAAGGCATCGTGGCCGCCTTCGAGAAGGTTCTCGGCAAGCCCATCCTGGTGCCCAAGCACCGGGAGGTGATGGGCGCCTTCGGAGCTGCTTTGGCGGTGCGGGAACAGGCACGAGCTGGGAAGATGGAAGAAAAGCCCCGCAACCTGGAAGATCTCGCCGGCCTGGAAGTCGCTTTCAAGGAGAAGGTTTGCCAGGTCGACAGGGATTGCCACAATGAATGCAAGCTGAAGATCTACAACTTCGGCGGGCGCAAAAGCGTCTGGGGCGGAGACTGCGGCCGTTATGAAACCACCCAGCACAGTGAACGTAAAGAAATCGACTATTTCCAGTTGCGCTGGAAGTTGTTCCATGAAGCCGTTACCAGCACCGGCGCGCAGCTGGGCAACGGCATTCCGGAACGTGACAGTCGGCCCTTGATCGGAGTGCCGCTCAGTCTGCATTCCATGGATTGGGGAGTATTCTGGGCTCACCTGCTTTCAGGCTTGGGTTTCTCCGTCTACTTCAGTCCTCCCACCACCCAGGCCATGGCCATGGCCGGAGTGGAGAGCATGACCGCGGAAACCTGTTTTCCCGTGAAGGTATTTCACGGCCATGTCGACCATCTCCTGAAAAATACGGACTACCTTTTCCTGCCCAACGTGATCAACATGGCCACGGCGGATCCCAAGGAAAAAGGCCAGTTGTGTCCCCTTGTCGAAAGCTCGCAGTACCTGGTCCGATCGGCCATGCGTATCGAAGACCATCGCATCATTAAACCGACGTTTTTCCTCAAGGACGGGCCGGAGATGCAGGTGGACGCGGTATATCACAGCCTGCCCGTGAACTTGCGGCCCTCCAAAAAAGCAATCGCCACTGCCCTGCAACAAGCATGGGAACGCCAATATGCCTTTCGAGAGGATCTACGTAGCCGCGGCCGGGAGATCCTGAGCGAGGTCGCCGAGGATGAAACCGTTTGGATCATCACCGGTCGGCCCTACAACCTTTACGACGAGCGCCTCAATCTGCAGATGGGCCGCCAGATGGCCAAGCTGGGCATCAAGGCACTGCCCTTGGACTTCCTGGATGTGGACGAGGAGTCGCTGGAAGATTTCCCCCGGATGTACTGGGGGCTGGGCGCGCGGATCTTGCGGGCCACGAAGAAAATCGCCCGCATGCCCAACTGGTACGGTCTTCATCTGACCAACTTTTCCTGCGGTCCGGATTCCTTCATCGAGCATTTTTACAGCCATGTGCTCAACGACAAGCCGTTTCTGATTCTGGAACTCGACGAACACAGCGCCGTAGCCGGAATGCTGACCCGGATCGAGGCGTTTCAGAACGTGGTCAAGAATGTCCAGAGCGCGTCAAGCCAAAACTGAAGCATGCCTTTAACGGTCGTGGATCATCTGGATGTTATGTTGTGAGATGTCAATCGACGTTCTTCGGGTTTTCGAATGACGGCCAGACCTGCTCCGTCACATCCCACTTCCTACTGAATTCACCTGAACAAACGGATATGTAAATGGAAATGTCACCCCACAAGCCAAAGTCATCGGCGTCATTTGCGGATCGCATGGTCAACAAAGTCGGGCAATTCGATGTTGCCGGCAGAACTTTGCTGATACCGGACATGTCGCCCACGGGCTCCCGGCTTTTGGCCGCCAGTTTTCGGGCCTTCGGTGTCCCCTCCGTGGTCATGCCCACCTATACCCATCTTCATCTCGGCAAGGAGTTCACATCGGGCAAGGAGTGTTTCCCTTGTCAGGTCACCCTGGGCGACATCCTCGGCTTTTTGGAGGAGGAGAAAAAGCGTCAGGGCGACAGCTTCAACGTCTCCGATTACGTTTACTTCATGCCCGAAGCCGACGGCCCCTGCCGTTTCGGGATGTACAACAAGATGCATCGGCTGGTTCTGGACCGCTTTCCGGATTTCAAGGACATTCCCATTCTCTACATGTCCACGTCGGACGGGTATGCCTCCACGGGCATTCTGCCCGGGGAGAAGTCTAAATACTTCCGTCGCCTAGCCTATGTAACCATGATTGTGGCGGACGTTCTGGATCGGATCACGTGGCGGGTCCGGCCCTACGAGCGGGAGCCCGGGCAGACCGACGCCTACATGGCCACGGCACTGCAAGAAATGATGGAGCTGGTAGAAAAACGCGGTGAAGCCAGGGATTTTGACGCCATCTACGCCCTGCTCGGCCGGATCGCAGCCCATGCCAAGACCATCATCGATCCGGCCAAGCCTCGAAAGCCGCGGATCGGAATTATCGGAGAAATCTATCTGCGCACCCACCCGGAATCGAACCAGAACATCATCGCCGAACTGGAACGTTTCGACGCGGAAGTTGTCGACGCATCCCTGGGCGAGTGGGTCAACTACGTGGCTTTTGAGCAGTATCGCGAAATCTGCAAGGACTGGAAGCAGGCCTGGCAGCGCAAGGACATGTCGACCCTGGCCGATGCCACACGCAAGTGGGCGGAAAGCAGAATCGAAATGGCCTGGCAGGGCTGGCGGCAGAACCAGGTTTATGAGCAGGCCCTGAAGCACCTGGACATCCAGGCCGACCATCCCATCCCCGACGTGGAGAAAAAACTGGACAACGACCGGCTCTTCACCTTCGATATCGGCACCGAAGCCGCGTTGAGCATCGGCGGGGCGCTGGGATTCGTGCACGACAATTTCGACGGCGTGGTCAACGTCTATCCCTTCACATGCATGCCCAGCACCATAGCCTCGGCCGTGCTCAAACCCCTGCTCTTGAAGCAGAACGTTCCCTACATTGACGCCTCCTACGACGGCGCCATTCAGCCCAACCGCGAAGTCGCCCTGCGCACATTCATGTACCAGGCTGCCCAGCACAAGGCAGCGCGGGATGAAGCATAGCTGAGGGCATGGGATTTGAATTTGCGTCAAGCAAAGGCATCGCGTTCATTCGAACGCTGATGTGTAGAGCAGAGACAATAAAAAAACGTTTCCAGCTTCCGCTGGAAACGTTTTTTTATTGTCAGGAGCGAATCTGATCTAACAGATGTTCTTGGCGGCCATAGGATTTTCATGAAGCACCAGGGACTTTTCGCCCTCACGCAGCACGCATATCATCCTGGCCAAAGAATTGTCATGCAACTCTTGGATGTAGTCCCGGCTCACGCAGGTCTTCTTTCGGCTGAAATTGAGCAAGGACAAGAAGACGAAGCTCTTGTAGATTCTTCGGTTGGTCTTGAAGGAAAAAATGTAGCTGTTCAGCGAGCTTTCCAGGAAGCGGTCGTTGCGTCGCTGCACGGCCCGGCTGAAGCTCACGGATTGGAGCCAGTAGGCCTTGTGGATCATGGCGTCCGCCTGCATTTCCAGCCAGGCGTGCGAGACATCCTGCTGTTCCTCCAGCAACACTCCGTGCGCCACGGTATCCGCGGCCAGATGGCACAGATACCCGTAGGCGAAAGCCTGTTCCGACTCGTTCCGGGCCTGCTCCAGGAAACGCATCCCCGTGGCCCAACTGTGCGGACTTTTGTCCTCCGGCAGGTGGCTCTTTCCCAAAATCATGTCCGCCATCAGGTTTCCGTACAGAAAGTCTTGACGATATCGAGACAACAACCCAAATATGGCGGGCGGGATTATGGAAGCGTAGGCAAAGAGTTCACTGGCAACGTAAATATGCGTTAACGGCCCCCATGCCCAGGCCGTGGAGGGGATGACGAGCAGCCCGACAAGTACGAATAAACACCTGATGAACATTCGTTATTGCTTCCTTGAGATAATTTCAGGTTTCAAACCCGGTGAGGACCATCGGCACAAGACTCGGTCAGGCCGATGCCAATCCCAGTCAGGTGCTGAAAATAGCGCTTTTCGTAGATTTGTCCAGAGGAATGAAGAAGAACCGTTTGTCAAAAACTTGACCCAAGAAAAATCAATCATATCTCCACCACACGTAACCATCTTGCCTTCCAAGACTTTGGCGCAAGGAGAACAAGCATCATGAGCGTTTCTTTCAAGGATTACTATCAGCTTTTGGACGTCTCCAAGACCGCGTCCCAGGATGAACTTTCCAAGGCCTTTAAGAAGATGGCCCGGAAGTATCATCCTGATCTGAATCCGGACAATGCCGAGGCGGAGAAGAAGTTCAAGGAGATCAATGAAGCTTATGAAGTGCTCAAGGATCCTGAAAAGCGGAAGCTGTACGATTCCCTGGGGCCAAATTGGCAGCACGGTCAGAATTTTCAACCGCCTCCGGGTTTTGATCAGCGCGGCTTCCGCTCCCGCTCGGCCGGAGGGCCGCAATTTGAGGCTGGAGGATTCGGCGGGTTCAGCGATTTTTTCGAGACCATGTTCGGCGGACAGTTTCGCGGCCAGCAGGGCTACGAAGGCGACCCCTTCGGTTCCGGCGGTTTCGGGCCCAGACAGACCAAGGGCCGGGACGTGGAGGTGGGCATGGAACTGCCTCTGGAAGATGCCTACTCCGGCGGAACCAAGACCATCTCTTTCCAGGAGCAGGTGGTGGGGCCGGACGGCATGCCGCGCATGGAGACCAAGTCGCTGCAGGTGAACATCCCGGCGGGAATCAAGAATGGTTCACGGATCCGACTCGCGGGGCAGGGTTCGCCGGGGCTACGGGGAGGCCCATCCGGAGATTTGTATTTGAAAATTCACATCGCCCCGCACCCTCTTTTCAAGCTGGAAGGCAATTCCATCGTCTACGATCTGATGCTCGCGCCCTGGGAAGCGGCTCTGGGGTCAAAGGTTCGCATCCCGACCCTGTCCGGGGCCGTGGACATGAACATTCCGGCCGGATCCGGCAGCGGCAAAAAACTTCGCCTGCGAGGCAAAGGACTGGGCAAAGGCGCGGATCAGGGCGATCAGCTGATCCGGGTCATGATCACGGTTCCGCCTACGCCCTCGGACCAGGAACGAGCCCTGTGGGAGCAGCTTGCCCAAGTTTCCGACTTTCAACCGAGGGAACATTCCTAATCGCATTTTGAGGGAGCATAATTATGGCGCTGCATATCAGAATAAACAACGACGAGCTTCCCGTCCGGTCGGAACTGGTTGTCTGGGCGGAGTTTATCGATTTGACCGGCATCCATCCTTCTCGTCTGGGCGAACTCGTGGAACTGGGCTGGATCTGCCCGGACAAGCAGGGCGAGGAGTGTTATCTTTTCCACCCCCGCGACGTCTATAGGGTCAGCAAGCTGGAACGGCTGTGTCGGGATTTCGAACTGCCCGCCCTGGCCGGGACCATCATTGTCGACCTGCTGGAACGCATCGACGACCTGGACCGTCAGGTCAGAGATCTGCGCCGGCTGCTGTGAGCCCGGCTTTGGCTTACTGTTATCGCAATCGCTTGAAACGACTCTGACGGCAGCCCAGGATACCAGAGCAGCCGACATTGATACAATTCATCATCCTCAGGAGGAATCCGCATGGAAATGAGCAAGTTCACGCAAAAATCGCAGCAAGCCGTGGCCGAAGCCCAGGGAGTCGCCATCCGGTTCGGCAATCAGCAGGCGGATGTGGAGCATATGCTGCTGGCCTTGATCAGCCAGGAGAACGGACTTGCCCCGCGGCTGCTGGACCGGGCCGGCGTCTCCCCCCAGAACTATCTGCAGGCCCTTGAGGCCGAGATCGGCAAGCTTCCCAAGGTCAGCGGACCGGGAGTGCAGCCGGGACAGATCTCAATTACCCAAAGGCTGAGCGCTGTTCTGCTCAAGGCCATGGAAAAAGCAAAGAAAATGCAGGACGATTACGTCAGCGTGGAGCATCTCCTGCTGGTCGTACTGGAGGAGCCGGCATCAACGGCCGCGGGACGGGTCAACCGCCAGTTCAACCTGACCGCGGATCGCATCCTGGCCTCGCTGACCGAAGTGCGCGGCAACCAGCGCGTCACTTCGGCCAATCCGGAGGACACCTACGAAGCGCTGCAAAAATACGGTCGTGATCTTGTCGAGGAAGCCCGCAAGGGCAAGCTTGATCCGGTCATTGGCCGGGATCAGGAAATCCGGCGTTGCATTCGCGTGCTTTCCCGGCGGACCAAGAACAATCCCGTGCTCGTCGGCGAGGCCGGCGTGGGCAAGACGGCCATCGTCGAGGGATTGGCCCAGCGCATCCTGAAGCAGGACGTGCCCGAGGGGCTGAAGAACAAGACTGTTTTCTCCCTGGACATGGGCGCGCTCATCGCCGGCGCCAAATACCGAGGTGAATTCGAGGAGCGGCTCAAGGCCGTGCTCAAGGAAGTCCAGCAATCCGAAGGCAGGATCCTCCTGTTCATCGACGAAATCCACACCATTGTCGGCGCGGGCAAGGCCGAAGGGGCCATGGACGCGGGCAACCTGCTCAAGCCCATGCTGGCTCGGGGCGAACTGCACTGCATAGGGGCCACCACCCTGGACGAATATCGCAAGCACATCGAGAAGGACCCGGCCCTGGAACGCCGCTTCCAGCCCGTACTGGTGGAAGAACCCAGCGTGGAGGACACCATCTCCATCCTGCGCGGACTGCGTGAGCGGTTCGAGGTGCACCACAAAGTCCGCATCAACGACAGCGCCATTGTCGAAGCTGCGGTGCTTTCCCACCGCTACATTACGGACCGCCAGCTCCCGGACAAGGCCATAGACCTGATTGACGAGGCCGGGGCCATGCTGCGCACGGAGATCGACTCCCTGCCCTCGGAACTGGATGAGATCAGCCGCAAAGTATTGCAATTGGAGATCGAGCGGGAGGCGTTGAAGCGAGAGACAGACGACAATTCACGCATTCGCCTTGAAAAACTTGAAAAGGAGTTGGTTGATCTCCGCGAGTCGCAAGAGGCGCTCATGGCACAGTGGGAGCAAGAAAAAAACTCCCTTAATGAACGAAGTCGGTTGAAAGAGGAAATTGAAAAGACTGAATTGGAAATTGATGAAGCCAAGCGAGGTCTCGATTATTCGAGAGCTTCCGAACTACAATACAGTACCCTGACAAACCTCAAGAGGCTCCTGGTCGAACACGATAAACAACTAAATTTGGCATCAGGAAGCGAACGGATGGTCAAGGAAGAAGTCGGCCCCGACGACGTGGCCGAGATCATTTCCCGCTGGACCGGCATCCCGGTGTCCCGGCTTCTGGAAGGGGAGCGGGAAAAGCTGCTCCGCCTTGGAGACACGTTGCACGAACGCGTCATCGGCCAGGACGAGGCGGTTCAGGCCGTGGCCGACGCTGTGCTCCGGGCCCGCGCTGGATTGAAGGACCCCCACCGGCCCATCGGCTCCTTCATCTTTCTCGGCCCCACCGGCGTGGGCAAGACCGAGCTTTGCAAGACTCTGGCCCAGGCGCTCTTCGACACTGAGGAAAACATGGTCCGTCTGGACATGTCCGAGTACATGGAAAAGCACACGGTGGCTCGACTGATCGGCGCTCCTCCGGGCTATATCGGCTACGACGAGGGCGGCCAGCTCACCGAGGCGGTGCGCCGCAAACCCTACAGCGTGGTGCTTTTCGACGAGGTGGAAAAGGCGCACCAGGACGTGTTCAACGCCCTGCTCCAGATCCTGGACGACGGCCGGTTGACCGACAGCCAGGGCCGGACCGTGGATTTCAAGAACACGATCATCATCATGACCTCCAACCTGGGCTCCCAGTACCTGTTGGAGGGCATTACTCCGGAGGGCGAACTGCGCCCCGGCACACGGGAAGAGGTCATGGGTACCCTGAAGGCTCATTTCCGGCCCGAATTCCTGAACCGGGTGGACGAGGTGGTACTCTTCAAGCCGCTGCTTCTCGAACAGATCAAGGAAATCATCGATCTGTTGCTGCAGGGACTGCGCGGACGCCTGGCGGATCGCAAGATCGAAATCGAGCTGGCCGACCAGGCCCGGGACTTTATCGCCCGGGAAGCCTATGACCCCATCTACGGCGCCAGGCCCCTGCGCCGCTATCTCCAGTCCAGGCTGGAAACGCCCCTGGCCAAGGAGATCATCGGCGGACGGATTATGGACGGCCAGTCGATTCGGATCGACGTGGACGACGAAGGGCTTGTGTTGACAAAATAAGTATCAAGCAGCGTCGGCAGTCAGAAGCTGGAATAATGAGAATCACAGCATGTGTAATGGGCGCAAGGGAAAGTGCAAACAGAGTGGAAACCTGAGGTGGATATAGTGGTGAATAGCGAATGGATGACGATATGATGGCTGGAGAGAAAAGCGTGAAGTCTGGTGGGACGGATTGCGAGCCGCGTTCCGTGCTGTGCCTGGACATCGGCAGCGGGACCCAGGACGTGTTGCTTCATCTTCCGGGAGAGCAGCCGGAAAACTGTCCCAAGTTCGTCCTGCCTTCTCCGGCCAGGATGGTTTCCAGGCGTCTGGCCGCGTTGACCGAAGCCCGCCGTGCTGTCTGGCTCTATGGGGACAACATGGGCGGCGGATTCTACCGGGATGTGAAGCGCCACCTGGAGCAGGGCCTGCCTCTTGCCGCCCATCCAGAGGCGGCAATGTCTCTGGGAGACAATCCGGAACGGGTGCGGGCCCTGGGTGTGACCCTGACGACGCAGTGCCCGGCTGGCTTTACTCCCCTGCATGTATGCGATTTTGATCCAGGATTTTGGCGGACATTCCTGGCTGCCGCGGGTCTGGATTATCCGGACCTGATTCTGGCCGCGGCCCAGGATCATGGCTATCATCCGGATTCCAGCAACCGCATTGGGCGCTTCCGGCTGTGGCGGGACTTCCTGCTTCAGGCTCGGGGGCGGCCGGAAGCCCTGGTCTTTGCCGAGCCTCCGGAGGAACTGACCCGGCTGCGAACCCTGAAGAGCCGCATCGGTTCCGGCCTGGTGGCGGATACGGGCGCGGCCGCAGTCCTGGGCGCGCTCCACGAGTCCGAAGTCCGGGAACGCAACAGCCGGGAAGGCATTTGCGTTGTCAACGTGGGCAACAGCCATGTCCTGGGATTCCTGCTCTTCCAGGACCAGGTTCTGGGCGTCTACGAGCAGCATTCCAATCGCAGCCGGGAGGACGTTCTGTCCGACCTGGACCTGTTCCGCCGCGGTGAATTGACTCATGAACAGGTCATGGACGAATACGGCCACGGCTGCCTGACTCTGGACCTGCCACCCGCAGCCGGAAATTTCACCTCCACCTACGTCCTCGGCCCGCGCCGCGCGCTGCTGCAAAACATCGGCGCGACATTCCTCGCTCCCGGCGGAGACATGATGCTGGCCGGATGCTTCGGCCTCCTGCAGGGCTGGCGGTTCGCCGCGGGCCGGACGTAGCATATCTTGGTTAAAGATTCGTTAAATAGGAAGCTCCGAGGTTGTTCATCTGCCTCTCGATCTGTTTGGCTCTTTGCTGAATATATTGAGAGGGAGCGGCGACGCTGAATCTTTTGGGCTGGGGCAGCACAGCAGCCAATAATGCGGCCTCCGACCTGGTCAGTCGCAAAGGCTCTTTCCCGAAAAATATCAATGCCGCCGAGTGCACCCCGTATATGCCGTCGCCAAACTCGGCGATGTTGAGGTACACTTCCAGAATTCTGGACTTGGGCCAGAAAATTTCCATCAAGAAAGCAAACCAGGCTTCCAACCCTTTGCGCACCAGACTCCTTCTTTCCCAAAGAAAAAGATTCTTGGCGGTCTGTTGCGTAATGGTGCTGGCTCCACGGACTCGCCCGTTCGCTCGTCGCTCTTCGATGGCTTGGGATATGGATTGAAAATCAAACCCCCGATGATGCGGAAATTTCTGATCCTCCGCGGCCACCACGGCGAGCGCCATGTGCGGTGATATGAATTCCATGTCCACCCATCGGTAGTGGATGTTTGGCGACCTATCATCCTGAACCCAGCCTTGCAGCTGCCTTTTGATCATGAAAGCACTGGTGGGCGGAGGCACGAAACGAAGAAAAACCACCAGGAGGACAGATAGGCTCACAAAGGCGATGATCGTGAAGAACAAGGTCTTCCCGACTGCCTTGACGAGGCTTGATCGGCGTTTTCGAAGCTTGTCTTTGACCATCCTGAACGGCCAGAAAAGATTTTGAACTACCTCCCGGATCATCGCCTGAAAAGATTGATCAATACCGATATTACGATACTGATGACGATCATGGATGTTATGGGGATGAAAACTCGGCTGCGTCCGGATTCATAGCGGATGTCTCCCGGGAGTTTCCCGAACCAGTTGAGAAGCCAGGGAGTAAAATGCCAGATCAGTCCCAATACGATAAGCAGGCCACCGGTGATGATCAGAAATCGAGCCATGAATTATTCCTTTATGAATATGTAAACCGACCCTGCCATCTGTTCTCGATGATAAGACAAATCGGCCGATCGTCCAATAGATTCTCTATATGCGTTGCGGTGCACTCCAAACGACCCGTGTTTTACCTTTCCTGTAGCCTTTCCTGTAGCCTCTCCTGATCCGCCGGAGAATATCCCGCCTAACTCTTCCCTCCCCCTGATCCCGCCGTATTTTTTAATGCCAGTGCTCGTTCTGCATTCCTTGGCACAGGAAGCCCACTTATGAATGTCACACCAGCCATGAATTCAGCATTCAGCAAGCGAACAAGATCAGGAGGTTTGCGATGCGGAGACAATCACTCATCTTATGTCAGAGCATTTTGGCTGCAGGGAGCGTGTTGAAAGGGTTCAGGTTTTTCTCGAGACGGGCACTACTGTTGACCTTCGCCATGATCTTCATGGCTGGTCCGGCTTGGGGAGCCACCAAGGTGATCCAGTGGGACGATCCCGTTGAAGTGGCTGAAGGCGAGGCGTTTCGCGGGCCCTGGCAGATGAACGAGTCAGACTGGCGTTTTGTCGACGATCCGTCCGTGGCCCTCACAGAGGACCGCCAAGCCGGCGTGGTCTGGGTCGATCAGGCTCGGCAGGATCTTTTTTTTCAGGTTTATGGTCCGGATGGAGAGCCGCGTTTCGACGAGCCGGTGAACGTGTCCCGAAGTCCGGAGGTCTTTTCGTGGCTGCCCCGGGTAATCATGTCCGGCGGTGAACCGGAAACCGTGTTCATCCTGTGGCAGGAGATTATCTTTTCAGGCGGCTCCCACGGCGGGGACATCCTTTTTGCCCGTTCCCAGGACGGCGGGCGCACCTTTTCCGAACCGCTGAATCTCTCCAACACCATTGCCGGAGCCGGCAAGGGACGCCTCTCACGGGATATCTGGTTCAACGGCAGCCTGGATATGGCCCTGGGACCCGAAGGAAATATCTATGTCGTCTGGACGGAGTATGAGGGCGCTCTGCGTTTCAGCCACTCTACGGATCAGGGGCAAAGCTTCTCCGAATCGTTGTTGATCGCAGGAGGACGCAGCGAACCGCCTGCCCGGGGTCCCAGCCTGGCTGTCAGCCCGGAGGGCGAGATTCATCTGGCATGGTCCGTGGGGGAGGAAGGCGCAGCGGACATCAGATACACCCGATCCACGGATCATGGCCGATCGTTCTTCGCCGAACACCGGTTTATCGTCCCAAGCACCGGCTTCTCCGACGCACCGAAGATTGCAGCGGACGAGCGGGGAATCGTGCATATCGCCTACACCGAGGGGCCATTCGGGCCGTTACAGGGTCTGCAGGTCCACTACTCCCAATCCGTGAACGGCGGTCTATTTCCCGAAGCCATCGAGATTTCCCAGGACCATGCCGAAAGCTTTGCCGGCGCTGGCTTTCCGTCTCTGGAACTGGACGGCCAGGGCAACGTGTACGTGCTCTGGGAACTCTTTCCGGAGAAAGGATTTACCCATCCCAGCGGGCTTGGAATCACCTTCTCTGACGACAATGGCCAGACTTTTGCCGACCCGATCATCGTCCCCGGCACGGATGATCCGGGGCTGGGCTTCAACGGAAGCCAGCAAGGGATGTTCATGAACAAGCTGGCCGTGAACCGCAACGGGGACCTGGCCATCGTCAACAGCACCTTCAAGGCTGGTGAATCCAGCCGAATCCGTCTGATCCGCGGCAGGATCGCCGCGGAGGAATAACGCCGAACAGAATAATCAACCACGGAGCGCACGGGGATCATCGTGATTGCATCTCGTTGAGCAAAGTTCACTTGCCCGTGCGCTCCGTGGTTCGATCCTCAGCGGTTTTTTCCGTTCCAAGATGTCACTGAAGTCCGCGCACCATGACATCCTCCCTGCCTTATATCCTTCCTCCCGCCACTCTGGCGGCTGTCCTTCAAGAACAACATGTTCTTCATCTAAAGCTCCAGAACTCATAAAATAGGTATTTCCCCTAATTGTTCCCACCGATATGAATTAGTATCTATTTCATTAATAAATATTCAGAAAATAATCATATTTTGTTCGTTTGGCCTCCGATTGAGTTAAAAGTGCCATGGCGGACAAAAATGCTTGAAGAGCGACTTTTAAAGGACACCTTTCAGAAGGCTGTACAGCAACTGTGTACGGAGTTCAGACAGGAACGATGTTGTTCGCCTTAGGCGCAAAGATTCTGGGACCGTGAACCCCAGTGCGGCTGTCCCAGGGGGCGGCGGCATGCGCGAAGTGGATGCCTAAATCATGCAGCGACATCAAAATTTTGCAATATGGGTAGAACGTTATGAAGAGTACCGTTGGAACAACCAGGTCCGTATGGATGGAAACGGCGCAGGTTCAGAATCGTCCAAGTCTTTCGGCAGAGGATAAAGGTGCTGCCTGCAACCGGCAGAAGATCAAGGCCGAGAGCCGGCAGATGGAAATGGAAATACCGACAGGTTGCAAAACAACGTTCAGGCTTGAAACTCGACCTTCTGATCCCATGCATGGAAGTACTCCGCAGCAAGACATGCAGGCGGACGTCTGCATTGTCGGTGCGGGCATGGCCGGCATGAGCACCGCCTATTCGCTGGCTCGGGAGGGCAAGTCCGTCATTGTACTGGATGCGGGGCAAATCGGCGGCGGCATGACCGAACGGACCACGGCCCATCTCTCCAATGCCCTGGACGACCAGTATTCCCAGATCGAGCGGTTGCACGGCGAGCAGGGGGCAAAGTTTGCAGCGCAGAGTCATACCGCGGCCATAGAGCACATTGAACGCATCATTGCCGCGGAAGAAATTGATTGCGATTTCGAGAGGCTCGACGGCTACCTCTTTGCCGCATTCGGCGAGTCTGAAACGAATCTTGAACGAGAAATGAAGGCCGCGAATCGCGCGGGGCTGGTTGACGTAGAGCTGATCAGGCACGCGCCGCTGGAAGGATTCCAGTCCGGTCCTTATCTCCGATTTCCCCGGCAGGCCCAATTCCATCCCCTGAAATATCTTGCCGGTCTTGCTCGGGCCATTGAGCGGAATGGAGGCCGGATCTTCACTGTAACACGGGCGACGGACATCAAGGGCGGTACCTCCGCGTATGTCCGCACGGACTCCGGACACGCAGTTTCCGCCAAGGCCATTGTCGTCGCCACGAACTCCCCGATCAACGACATCGTCACGATCCACACCAAACAGGCGCCGTACACCACGTATGCCATCAGCGCCCGCTTGCCCCGCGGTTCGGTCCAGCGGGCGCTGTATTGGGACACGCACGATCCGTATCACTATGTGCGCCTCCATGGCGTAGCCGATGAAACCGGCGAATACGATCTGCTGATTGTCGGCGGCGAAGACCACAAAACCGGGCAGGCCAATGACGGCGAGCAACGTCATGCTCGTCTCGAGAACTGGGCTCGGGAACGGTTCCACATGATGGAAGACGTGACCTTCCGCTGGTCCGGACAGGTCATGGAACCTGTGGACGGCGTGGCCTTCATTGGACGCAATCCTTCTGATTTCCGCAATGTCTATATCGCAACGGGTGATTCGGGAATGGGCATGACCCATGGCGCTATTGCCGGGATGTTGATCACGGACTTGATCATGGAACGTGAGAATCCCTGGGCCGATTTGTACGATCCCTCCCGCAAAACCCTGGGCGCTCTTGAGAAATGGACCAAGGAGAACCTGAACGTCGCGGCGCGGTTCATGAAGGATTTTTCCGCCGGCGAGTCCATGGCCGCGATGGAAAAAATATCGGCTGCTGAAGGCGCCGTCCTCCGGCAGGGACTGAAAAAGGTGGCGGTCTACCGCGACGAGCACGGAGAAGCGCATCAACTTTCGGCCAAGTGCGCGCACCTGGGATGCGTCGTGAGCTGGAACAGCCTGGAAAAGTCCTGGGATTGCCCATGTCACGGGTCGCGCTATGACCGGTACGGACAGGTGATCAACGGCCCCGCGAACCAGAATCTCCCGAAGATGGAAAAATGAGATGCATGAGCCGGATTTCAGCGGCCGGCGGACAGCGGTCATCACCGGGGGAAGCTCGGGAATTGGCAACAGCTTGGTCCGGAAATTCTGCGAGAACGGGATTTCAACGGCATTCGCGGACATTGCAGAGCCGCATGAAGAAAATCAAGGCGCGACGTTTTATCAGGTAGACATCGCCGATCCGGAGCAGGTGCAAGGTTTTATTAATGATGTCGACGCTTCTCTCGGAACGCCGGGCATCATCGTCTGCAACGCAGGCCGCGGGATTCACGAACTGTTGCGGGAAGGTGATCCGGAAAAATGGGAAATGATCTTCCGGGTCAACGTGTTCGGAGCACTGCGCATCATCCGGGGGTTTCTGAACGGGATGCTGCATAAGGGAGGCGGGGACATCGTGTTCGTCTCTTCGGTTTCCTCCCGGCATCCCTATGCGGGCGGCGGCGTTTACGCCGCTACCAAGGCCGCTATCGACGTGATCGCCGAAACATTGCGTCTTGAGGCCCAGCCCTCGGTCCGGGTGACGAACGTCGCGCCGGGCGTAGTGGATACCCGGTTTTTCGCGAGCATCATTCACGGCGGGCAAACGCCGGAAAGCATTGGCTGGGGCGCTTTGGAATCGGGTGATGTCGCGGACGCCGTATATTACGTCATCAGCCGACCCCATGGCGTGGCCATCAACAATCTGGTGATCAGGCCGACGGCGCAACCCATGTGAGACGAGCAATATGAGCAAGAACATCCTGATAACGGGCGGCGCCGGCTTTATCGGCTCCCATCTGTGTGACGAATTGCTGCAACACGGCTACAATGTGAGGGTGCTGGACAATCTTGTGGAACAGGTCCACGGCAACAATGGATCCCGGCAGGTTCATCTCCATGATGTGGAATTCATTCATGGCGACGTCCGCGACTCGCGGATCGTTGAACACGCCTTGAAGGGCATGGATGCGGTATTCCACTTCGCTGCCTGCGTCGGGGTCGGGCAGAGCATGTACCAGATCCGGAAGTACACGGACGTGAACAACATGGGCACGGCCGTGCTGCTGGAATGCCTGATGCGCCGGCCGGTTGCCAGGCTGGTGGTCGCCTCGAGCATGAGCATCTACGGAGAGGGGCTGTATGCTGCCGCGGACGGAACGCTTCATGAAGATGCGGGAAGAACCATGCGGCAACTCAAGGCAGGCGACTGGGAACTAAAGGGCCGTTCGGGTGAGCCGCTGTTCCCGCTTCCCACGCCGGAGACGAAAAAGCCGTCTCTGGCCTCCATCTACGCCCTCTCGAAATACGACCAGGAAGTCATGTGCCTTCTGTGCGGGAAAGCCTATGGCATCCCCACTGTGGCCTTGAGATTATTCAACGTCTACGGAACACGGCAGTCCCTTTCAAACCCCTATACCGGCGTTTTGGCCATCTTTGCCTCCAGGTTGTTGAACGACAACCCGCCGTTAATATTCGAAGACGGCCTCCAGAGAAGAGATTTCGTGAATGTGCTCGATGTGGCGCGGGCTTGTCGCCTGGCCCTGGAAACGACCGAGGTCGACCATGATGTCTTCAACATCGGCAGCGGCCAGAGCTACACGATTCTCGATATAGCCCAGCGCATGTGCGATCTGCTGGACAAGCCGGACATCAAACCGAGCACCAATGGGAAGTACCGCGTCGGAGACATCAGGAACTGTTTTGCGGACATATCCAAGGCCCGGAAGATCCTAAAGTACCAGCCTGAAGTTTCGCTGGAAGAGGGTCTGGAAGAGTTGTCGGCCTGGCTCGACCCGCAATTGGCCGTGGACAGGGTGGAATACGCGGGAATCGAACTGGCTGCCCGAGGCCTGACCATCTAGCACTGCGTGGAAAATCATGAAGACATCTTCATTTCCGAACAGGTCGTTCCAAGGCGGTCATCAAACGCCCGAAGCCGTGGGCATCGTCGAATGGTTCCGGGTAGGCGAATACGAGCAGGTGGAAAAAGCGCTGGATGAGATGGATGCGCTTTCCTTCTCGCACATCAGGACGGGGATCTCCTGGGCCGACTACCATGCTGAAGGTGGGCGGCAATGGTTCGACTGGCTGGTCCCCACCATTTGCCGAAAGATGAACATGCTGCCCTGTTTCCTGTATACGCCGCCTTCCCTCGGCATCGAACCGAAGGCTTCGTCTCCTCCGAAAAACCCGAAAGACTACGCGGATTTTCTCGACGTCATGATCACCAGGTTCGACGGGTTTTTCGACTGGGTGGAACTGTGGAATGAACCGAATAATCGCGCTGAATACGATTTCACCTTTGACCAAAACTGGACCATCTTTTCCGAAATGATCGGCAAGGCCGCCTATTGGATGCGCCAATTGGGAAAGAAGACCGTGCTGGGCGGGATGAGCCCCGTTGATCCGAACTGGCTGGAAATTATGTACCAGAACGGGGTGATGCAATATGTGGATGCCGTTGGATTTCACGGCTTTCCAAACGTGTTCGATCCGATGTGGCAAGGCTGGGCAAAGAACGCGGAGCGCATTCGCAAGGTCATTGACCGTTACGGGGGGAGCCAGGAGATCTGGCTGACGGAGGCCGGCTTTTCCACATGGCAGCATGACGAACAGCAGCAGCTGCGCATTTTTCTCGATGCTCTCGAAGCCCCGGTCCAACGCGCCTACTGGTACAGCCTGAACGATTTGGATTCAGGACTGCCGACGGTTAACGGCTTTCATATTGACGAAAGAGAATACCATTTCGGTCTAATCGGAAAACACGGCCACAAGAAGCTGCTCTACAGGCTGCTGGCGGCACAGGGAATCAAGAACATCAGGAACAGCCGGCAACTGGCCGAACCGTACCGGGCATCGGCCGAGCCCACCTCCAGAAGACACGCTTTGGTGATCGGCGGCGCCGGCTTCATCGGCACGAATCTTGTCCAAAAACTTTTGCACGAAGGCGCACAGGTCACCATTCTCGACAATTTGTCGCGTCCCGGAGTGGAAGACAACGTGCTCTGGCTGCGTCGTATGAACACGGGCCGTCTCAGCATTGAAATCGCGGATATTCGCAATGAATACGCCGTAGACCATCTGGTGAACGCGGCTTCCGAGGTTTACCACCTTGCCGCCCAGGTCGCGGTGACCACAAGCTGTGAGAATCCGGCGGACGATTTCGACGTCAATGCCCGGGGAACCCTCAACATCCTTGAAGCCGTGCGCAAGTCGGAACATGCGCCCCCACTGATTTTCACCTCCACGAACAAGGTTTATGGCGCTCTCGAAGACATTCCCATGCAGACCGCCGATTCCCGCTACGTGCCACTGGAAAAGACGCATGCGGCGCATGGGGTGAATGAAGACAGGCCTCTGGATTTCCACAGTCCCTACGGCTGTTCCAAAGGCGCCGCCGATTCCTACGTTCTGGATTATGTGCGGACATACGGCATCAAGGCCGTGGTGTTCCGGATGAGTTGCATCTACGGCCGACACCAGTGCGGCACCGAAGATCAGGGCTGGGTCGCCCACTTCCTGCTCAGCGCCCTAAAGGGAGAGCCCATCGTCATCTACGGAGACGGTCTACAGGTCCGGGACATCTTGTTCGTGGACGACCTGCTCAAAGCGTTCGATTTGGCCATCAAAAACATGAACCGACTGACAGGCCAGGCCTTCAACATCGGCGGTGGGGCGGATAACAACATCAGCCTTCGGGAACTGATCCAGGTCGCCGAGAGGCTCCAGGGGACCGAAATGGCTGTGGAGCACGGCGACTGGAGAAAAGGCGATCAGAAGTATTTTGTCGCGGACTACAGGAAATTTCATGCGGTCACCGGCTGGAAGCCCGCGATTTCAGCCAGACAAGGCGTGCCCATGCTCTACAGGTGGTTGAAAGAGGCGAAGCCGGTTCGCAATTTGGTGCGGACGGCGAGGCAGCCCATCTCATGGGACCGGCTCCAGCAAACGTACCAAAAACTGGCAAATTAAAGATGAACATGAAGACAGCGATCATCGCGGCGCCCGGAAAGATCGTCATTGAAAACAAGCCGGTTCCCAAACCTGCTCCGCATGAGGTCCTGATCCGGCTGGAGGGCTGCGGCATCTGCGCTTCCGACCTGCCGGTCTGGCAGGGCAGGGACTGGTTTGACTATCCTCAGGAAGCCGGATCTCCAGGGCATGAAGGCTGGGGCTGGGTTGCGGAAGTGGGAGAGGAAGTTGAAAGTCCGCGTGTCGGGGACAAGGTCGCGGCCGTATCGTACCATGCCTATGCTGAATATGACGTCACGGATGCCAAAAACGTTGCCGTACTTCCCGAACAGCTTCATGGCCGCCCTTTTTCCGGCGAGCCCCTGGGCTGCGCCTGGAACATCTTCGAGCGAAGCGAAATAAAGGCCGGCGACAACGTCGCCATCATTGGAATCGGTTTTCTCGGATCGCTGCTGACCCAGCTGGCGAAGAATGCCGGAGCGAGAGTGATCGCGATTTCCCGGCGCGAATCCTCCCTGGAGATGGCGTTGAAATTCGGGGCGGATGAGATCATCAGCCTGGACGACGTCAACCTCGTGGCAAAGGTGGATTCCCTGACCAAGGGCAGGTTCTGCGACAAGGTGGTCGAGGCCACGGGGAAGGAAGGCCCTTTGAATCTTGCAGGAGAACTCGCCGCTGTCAGGGGAAAGATCATCATCGCCGGCTACCACCAGGACGGCATGCGTCAGGTCAATGTTCAGCTCTGGAACTGGAAAGGTCTGGACGTCATCAACGCCCATGAGCGGGATCCTCAAAAATACATCTCCGGCATCCGCAACGCCATGGAAGCAGTGGTCGACGGACGGATGCGGCCCGATCTCCTCTACACGCACGAGTTCGGGCTTGAGGACATCCAGAAAGCGTTTCAGATCCACGCCGACGCGCCTCCGGGCTTCGTCAAGGCAATCCTGAAGTATTGATGATGGCTAAATGATCATGAACGGAAAACCCAGACTGGGCTTCGTCGGTGTCGGATGGATCGGCAGGAACAGAATGGAGGCCGTTGTTCGCAGCGGTCTTGCGGAAATCGTCTGGATTCAGGACGTCAACCCGCAGTTGTGCGCCGCAGCGCGGGAAATGGTTCCCTCGGCTCGGATTTTCGACAACGGCGAAGAGTGGACCAACCGGGACATTGACGGCGTATTCATCGCCACGCCCAGTGCGTTGCACGTGCGGCAGTCCGTCCAGGCCCTGGATGCAGGCATCGCTGTCTTCTGCCAGAAACCCCTGGGCCGGAATGCTCTTGAAACAGCGGAAGTGGTCAAGGCGGCACGAAAAAACGACAAACTGCGGGGAGTCGATTTTTCCTACCGCCATACCCGCACCATCCAGGCTGTGAAACAGGTGCTGGATTCGGGCGAACTCGGAGAAATTTACGCCATGGATCTTGTCTTTCACAATGGATACGGCCCGGACAAGCCATGGTATTATGATCCGGAACTTTCAGGCGGCGGCTGTCTGGTCGACCTGGGCATCCATCTGGTTGATCTTGTCTTGTGGCTATTCGATTCTCCTGAGTTGAACGTCGTCCAGAGCCATGTCTTTTCCCGCGGCAAGTTGCTTGCTCCGGGGACGAAAGCAGTCGAGGACTACGTCACGGCACAACTGCTGTTCAGCAATGCCATCTCAGTGCGTCTTGCCTGTTCCTGGAACCTGCCCGCCGGTCGCGATGCCGTGATCAAGGCGGTTTTTTACGGTCAAAACGGCGGCGTTTCCTTCTCTAATATCGATGGGTCCTTCTATGATTTTGTCGCTCATAGATTTCACGGAACATCCACGCAAATGATCAGCAATGGACCTGATGACTGGGGAGGCAGAACCGCGGTGGACTGGGTCGAAAAACTGTCCCTCAACAGCGATTTTGACGATGAATCCTTTCATTATGTCGAGGTGGCACGAGTTCTTGATGCGATTTACGGCAGGTGAGTGATCATGCGTTGGGCTGATTTATCGCAAAATTCCCTTTACCCAATCCCGTCCCGGTTCTGATGCGGATCCTGATGACCGCGGACACCATCGGCGGGGTGTGGACCTATGCCTGTGAGCTGGCCAAGGCGCTTGAGCCGTTCGGCGTTGTGGTCCATCTGGCCTGTATGGGGCAGCCATTGTCGGAAGATCAGTCGCAGTATGCGGCGAAGACCGCAAACCTACGCATCCACGCGAGCAGCTACAAGCTGGAATGGATGGCCGATCCCTGGGAGGACGTCGCGGAAGCGGGGAAGTGGCTCAATGAACTGGAGGCACGCCTCCAGCCGGATATCATCCATCTGAACAACTATGCCCACGGCAGCCTGGAATGGAACGCTCCCGCTGTCATGGTCGCGCATTCCTGCGTCTTCACCTGGTGGAGAGCGGTCAAGAGCGAAGATCCGCCTGCTGAATGGCACGTGTATTACGACAAGGTCAGGGAGGGACTTCGCAATGCGGACATGGTGGTCGGGGTCAGCCGCGTCTTCCTGGATGATGTCGCTGCACTGTACGGGCCATTG
Organism: Desulfonatronum thiosulfatophilum; assembly: GCF_900104215.1. Lineage (NCBI taxonomy): Bacteria > Pseudomonadati > Thermodesulfobacteriota > Desulfovibrionia > Desulfovibrionales > Desulfonatronaceae > Desulfonatronum > Desulfonatronum thiosulfatophilum. The sequence continues at coordinate 162,753 of NZ_FMXO01000004.1, forward strand.
AGGCAGACCCGGATGATCCATAACGGGCTTGATCCGCAGGATTATCACATTCGAAAAAAGCAGGACATGGTGTTCGGAATGGGCAGGGTCTGGGACGAAGGCAAGAACCTGAGCGCCCTGGCGTCAATGCACGGCAGGGTCGGGTGGCCGATCAGGATTGCGGGAAGTACGCGGTTGGAGGAAGCCGAGGACGGCCAGAATGCCGCCGGAGTGTTCATGGGGCGACTGGACCGGGAAAAGATACGGGAAGTTCTGAGCGAGACGCCCATCTATGTACTTCCGGCAAAGTACGAGCCATTCGGCCTCTCAGCCCTGGAAGCCGCATTCTCTGGCTGCGCACTGGTCCTGGGGGACATACCCACTTTGCGGGAGATATGGGGCGACGCAGCCATCTATTTCCCGCCGGGTGATGCGGAGAGACTGGAATTTCATCTGAAGTCGCTCATCGGGACACCGGAGCTGCTGGCACACCGACAGAAGCTGGCGGTCGAAAAGGCTCAGCAATACAGCGCAGACAGGATGTCCGCGAGTTACATATACGCATACCAGGAATTGATTGCCTGACTGACATCATGAAAATATCCATGTTCTACCACTCCCTGATCTCCGACTGGAACCACGGCAATGCGCATTTTCTGCGGGGGTTTGCATCGGAGCTGGTCAGACGCGGACATGACGTGTCGGTCTATGAGCCGGAGAACAACTGGAGCCTGCGCAACCTGCTGCAAACCGCGGGCGAGGAGGCTGTTGCCGAGTTCAACCGGTATTTTCCATCCTTGCGCAGCAATTTCTATGATCCCGACAACCTGGAACCGGAAAAAATCCTTGAAGGCCAGGACCTGGTCATCGTTCATGAATGGAACGAGCTGTCCGTGGTCAACGCCATCGGACGCCACAAGGCCTCCGGCGGAAAGTACATCCTGTTGTTCCACGACACGCACCATAGATCCATAACTGACCATGAGGGAATCGGCGGGTACGATCTGTCGGCATATGACGGTGTGCTGGCGTTTGGAGACGTGATCCGGGATAAATATCTCGCCAACGGATGGGCGAAGCACGCCTGGACCTGGCATGAAGCGGCGGATACCGCGATTTTTTATCCCCGTGCAAAAGTTCCGCCGTCCGGGGATCTGGTCTGGATCGGCAACTGGGGCGACGAGGAGAGAACGCGGGAGCTGTTCGAGTTTCTCATCGAACCGGTCCGGGAGCTGAATCTCAAGGCCAAAGTCTACGGCGTCAGGTACCCTGAGCACGCCTTGCAGGCGTTGTCGGACGCAGGCATCGAATACGGCGGGTGGCTGCCCAACTACAAGGTTCCTGAAATTTTCGCCCGGTACAGGGTGACGGTACATGTGCCGCGCAGGCCCTATGTCGATGCGCTGCCCGGTATTCCGACCATCCGGCCCTTCGAGGCGCTGGCCTGCGGCATCCCGCTGGTCTGCTCGCCCTGGCAGGACACGGAGCACCTGTTTGCTCCGGGTGAAGACCATCTTGTGGCCTTGAACAAGGAGGAAATGAAGATGCGCCTTTCGAGAATCCTGGACGACGACGTTTTTTCAGCCGCTTTGGCTGCAAACGGTCTGCAAACCGTTCGCAGCAGACATTCCTGCAGCCACAGGGTCGATGAACTATTTGCAATCCTGGATCAGCTCGAATCCTGAAGCCAGGCATCGGGCAACAGCAGCGCGAGGTACAGACCTTTATGAAACGACCACTGAACATCGCCTTTTTCGGTTCAAGCCTGGTCTCCGCATACTGGAACGGCGCGGCGACTTATTACAGGGGCATCATCAAAGAGCTTCACAAGAAAGGGCACAGGGTGACCTTTTACGAGCCCGACGCCTATGACCGGCAGAAGCACCGGGATCTGCCCGATCCCGAGTGGGCGGACGTGGTGGTCTACGAGGCGGCTGAAAAGGCGGTCCTTGATATGGTGGGGCGGGCAGTGGACGCCGACATTCTGATCAAGGCCAGCGGGGTGGGCGTGTTCGACGAGTTGCTGGAGTCCGAGGCAATACAACGCCGCGGCAGGGAACAGGCCTGCATCTTCTGGGATGTGGACGCTCCGGCCACGCTTCAGCGGCTGGAGGAAAATCCTGATGACCCGTTCCGCGACCTGGTGCCGCAGTACGACGCCGTGCTCACCTACGGCGGAGGTCAGCCGGTTGTTGATGCGTACACGGCATTGGGTGCCCTGGAATGCGTCCCCATCTACAATGCATTTGACCCGGAGACCCACCATCGCGTTCAGCCGGAATCCAGATTTCAGGGCGATCTGGCTTTTCTCGGCAATCGTCTTCCGGACCGGGAGGCGCGTGTGGAGGATTTTTTTCTGAAGCCGGCCGCACGACTTCCGGACAGCAATTTCGTCCTGGGGGGCAACGGATGGACGGACAAGGACTTGCCGCGCAACGTCCGGTATGTGAACCATGTCTATACCAGGGATCACAACGCCTTCAACGTCTCACCCAAGGCGGTCCTGAACATCAGCCGGGACAGCATGGCCCGCATGGGATTCTCTCCGGCCACCAGGGTATTTGAGGCAGCTGGGGCCGGGGCATGTCTGATCACCGATCATTGGGAAGGCATTGAGCTGTTTCTGGAGCCGGACACGGAAGTGCTGGTCGCCCGGGATGGTGAAGATGTCGTGAACATCCTCAAGAATCTGTCTCCGGAACGGGCCCGGTCCATCGGCGAAGCGGCACTCCGGCGCATGTTCTCCGAACATACCTATGCCCACCGCACCGAACATCTGGAGAGCATTCTCGACAGACTGGTCGAGACGCGAAAAGTCGCGTCGGGGATGACATTGGGGAGCAACACGCCATGAGGTCGCTGAACATTGCCATCCTAGGCCTGTCCATCACTTCATCCTGGGGAAACGGGCATGCCACCACGTTCCGGGGGCTGGTGAAGGAACTGGACAAAGCCGGGCACGCGGTGACGTTTTTGGAGCGCAATGTTCCCTGGTATTCCGACAACCGGGATCTGCCCAACCCGGAGTACTGTCGCCTGGTTCTCTATGAGGACCTTGCCGAGCTGCAGAGCGCGCATGTTGAAGCAGTCCGGAGCGCGGACCTTGTAATTGTGGGCTCCTACGTGCCGGAGGGCGTGGAGGTCTGCGCGCATGTGATCCGGCAAGCCAGGGGAGTGAAGGCCTTCTACGATATCGACACGCCCGTCACCCTGGCCAGACTGGAAAACAACGACTGCGCGTACCTGGCCAAGGACCAGATCGCCCGGTTCGATCTGTACCTGTCCTTTACCGGCGGACCAACCCTGGAACTCCTGGAGCAGAAATATCGTTCTCCGGCTGCCAGAGCCCTGTATTGCAGCGTGGACCCCGACTTCTATTACCCGGTGTCCACGCCGGTACGCTGGGATCTCGGTTATCTGGGGACCTACAGCGACGACCGGCAGCCGCCCTTGGAAAAATTGATGCTCGACGCCGCCAGGAACTGGCCGCAAGGCCTGTTTACAGCGGCCGGAGCGCAGTATCCGGAAAGCGTGCAGTGGCCCGCGAACCTGCAATACCTGCCCCATGTGCCCCCGGATGAACACCGGGACTTCTACTGCGCCCAGCGCTACACCATGAACATCACCAGGGCGGACATGATCCAAGCGGGATATTCGCCCAGCGTACGCCTGTTCGAGGCCGGAGCCTGCGGCGTTCCCATCATTAGCGATTACTGGCAGGGGCTGGACGAGCTGCTCACGCCCGGCAAGGAAATCCTGATCTCCCGTTCCGCCGCCGACACACTCGCCTTTCTGAAGGAACTCCCTGAAGAGGAACGAGTCCGCATCGGCCAGAACGCAAGAAAAAAAATTCTGGCCCGACACACCTCCAGCCGACGAGCGCGGGAACTGGTGGGGTATTATGAGGAAACTCGCGGATCGTAGACATGGCATTGGAGTATAATACTCCGGTCTGCCGAATCCGGTCGGGAGACTGCTGCCAGGAAGGCTTTGAACTTCAGAATGGTCTGTATCGCGTCTTTTTTTGCGCCTATTAATCCGCCTCAACTCTCCTCGCAGAAGCACTGGTCCTGAGACGCTCTTTTCGAAGCGTACATCTTATGGTCTGCCCGTTGAATCAGCGTTATCAGCTTTTCGCCGGGAAGGTGCATGGCTACGCCGATGGAGGCGGATATTGTAATGTCTGTCGTGGCGGAACATATTTTGGAAACGCGCACATTCTGGATGGCCTTACGGATTCTGGATGCCGTGCGCAGAGCAATATTCTGTTCAACATCAGGCAGAAGCAGGAGAAACTCGTCTCCCCCGTGGCGAATGAATATGTCGTAGTCGCGAATGATGTTCTGAATGCACTGGGCCACGGAAATGAGGATGCGGTCGCCACAGTCATGTCCCAGGGTGTCGTTGACCTGCTTGAATCCATCGAGATCGATGAACAACAAGGCAACGGGGAATCCCTTGCGCTGGGCGAAATCCAGGATGCGCGGCGCATGCTTGAGCAGATAGTTCCGGTTATGGCAGCCAGTGAGATAGTCCGTCGTGTTTTCGCGAATCAGTTTTTCATGATCCCTGAGAGTTACCAGCGACCAGGCAAACAAATCCGCAAAAAATTCAATATAATCCGTGGCCATTTTGTTGCTGTAACGCTGGGGATTCTGGTCAATCAGCGTCAGGAAGCCGATCAGTTCGCCTGGTTGATACTTGTTCCACAGGGAAAAAACACAAAGCGACCCCATGAAAGCAGGAGAATTCTCGGCAGGAAGCAATACCTTGATGCCGGGCGTCTGGAACCTTATTTCCTGGAATGCCCCCATCAGAGGCTGTTTTGTGGAATAGTCCATGCACAGTTCTCTGAGAATGCGCTCCAGTGAAGCTTGCGGTTGGACGGCAATGGAGTCGGGGAGATAGTCAGCGTACTTCTCCTGAGCAAGAACAAGGTGGATGTGCCGGAGGTTGAGGCGGGCGCGTAAGACATCAAGAAGCTCCGGCAGTTCCGAAAGTGACGTCATGGATTGAATTTTTGTCGCGCATGTTTGAAACTTATGAAAGACAGCCAAGTTATCCTGATACAATTCCAGGGTATGCTTCAACTTGTCTCGTAAACACTGGACGCTGTCTTGAAGAGGTACCGGGTCGAGATTAGTCATTGTTTGGGTTCCGGCTCGAATCTCTGAGCTGTGTTGACGTCCATCTGCATAAAAGTGGATGCATCAATGCGTTTTGGAAGATGGAACACGATATGCGCTCCTTCCGTCTCGCTTGTGGTGAATGTTATTTGTACGCCGGAAGTGTCTTCCGCCCATCGTGCCGTGAATTTGATCTCTTAGACGCATTGGAATCAGGATTCAATGTCTTGGATAACAAAAAGGAATGCAGGCCGACAACCATGATTCTTCAAACTGGACAGAACAAGTGCTACGACGAGCGGGGCAGGGAATTGAATTGCAGCGAAACCATCCAGGACGGCCGGTTCCGACACGGCCTCAAATGGCCTGAACCGCGGTTTCATGCTGACGTGAACCTGGTACTGGACCGCCTGACCGGCCTGGTCTGGCCACGTAACGCCAACCTGGGCGAATTCCCCATGACCTGGCCCGAGGCGCTGGACTTTGTGGCGCAAATGAATCGGGATCAGGCTCTGGGGCATGATGACTGGCGGCTGCCCAACCGACGCGAGCTGCGCAGCCTGATGAGTTACCAGACCAAGAAACCATCCTTGCCGGACGGTCACCCCTTTCAAGACGTCGTATTGGGCTGGTATTGGACCTCCACTTCCGCGGCGATCAATCCTGCCTATGCGTGGTATGTGCATATGGAAGGAGCGCGCATGTTCTATGGGCGCAAGAATCAGTACTACATGCTGTGGCCGGTACGGGCGGGCGATCCGGGAAAAATGTTCCGGACGGGCCAGCGGACATGTTCCGATCCCGGCGGACAACCCATTGATTGTCGAGCAACACGGCAGGACGGCGAAGTTCGTTTCGGGGTGGACTGGCCGCAACCCCGTTTCGAGACCCGCGGGGAGATTGTTCGGGACCGGCTGACCGGCTTGTCCTGGCTGCGCCGTGCGGATCTGACCCAAGGCCCGGTCTCCTGGAAGCTTTGTCTGGAGGCTGTCGCAGAGCTGCGAAAGGAACGCTTTGCCGGGATCAGCGATTGGCGTCTTCCCAACATCAACGAGCTGGAATCCCTGGTGGACTGCTCGCAGCACAACCCGGCGCTTCCGCGGGATCACCCCTTTTCGAATGTCGGCGAGGGATACTGGTCGTCCACGACCAGCTACTTCGAGACGGACTGGGCCTGGGTGCTTTATCTGCACAAGGGGGCACTGGGCGTGGGCTTTAAGGTTAATCCGGACTTCCTGGTCTGGCCTGTTTCCGGTGGCCATGACCATGACCATTCCGGGTGAGCGATCATGCCCATGATCCCAGATAATCCCGCTCCTTGATACTGGTTGAGAAATACCTGTGGGACAGGTAAGACATTGCGAAAAGGCCATCTTTTTGAAATATTGTTTGGTTGCGCCTTTGGGTGCTTTCCTGGCAATACTGTTCGGCCGTGGAATATCATCAGCTGATTTAATGTTGTAGGTCTGGACTGGCGGTAGAAAATGTTCATCCCGCGCACAGCGCCAGGTTGACGGAGACTGTATGACGACAATGCCGACTTTGGATGACGACAGAAAGAGTCTTTCCGAAGTTCTTAAAAAATACGACCAGGGACGCGAAAATCTCATTCCCATGCTTCAGGAGATCCAGGATCGAATGTCCTTTTTGTCACCTGAGGCCGTGGCCATGGCGGCCGAACATCTCGGCCTTTCGGAGAACGACGTCTACGGGGTGGCCACGTTCTATGCCCAGTTCCGATTTCATCCGCCGGGGCGGCATCGGATCAAGGTGTGCCAGGGCACGGCCTGCCATGTGCGGGGTGGTGGATTGGTCCTGGACGCCATCGTGCGTAAGATCGGCATCTCGCCGGGGGAAACCAGCGAGGACAAGAATTTCAGCCTGGAACGGGTGGCCTGTTTCGGCTCCTGCGCCCTGCCTCCGGTGGTCGTGGTGGACGACAAGGTGTACGGCAAGATGACCGCCCGCAAAACGGAAAAGTTGATCGAGGATCTGGAATGAGCTTTTCGAATATCCAGGAACAGGCCCGGCAGGTCTGGGACCAATTTAATCGCCCTCAAGGGTTGCGCGTGCTGATCGGCGCGGCCACCTGCGGCCGGGCAGCCGGGGCTACGGAAGTGGTGCAGGCTTTTCGGGAGGAGTGCGCAAGTGTTCCTGAACTGCAGGACGTGGAAATCCGCGAGGTGGGCTGCCTGGGAATGTGCCATGCCGAGCCGCTGGTGGAAATTCAGGGGCCGGACGGAACGCAGGTCCTGTACCAGGGCGTGCTGGCCCATATGGTCCCGGACCTGGTCCGCGATCATCTGCTTGAAGGGCGGCTGGCCTCCAAGCTTGCCCTTTGCCGAATGGAAGGCAAATCCCAAGATGGCGAGGACGAGGAAATGCCCTGTTTTGCCGATCTGCCCATGATCCGGCATCAGTTGCGGATTGTGCTGCGCAATTGCGGGCTCATCGACCCTTCGAACATCGACCATTACATCGCCCAGGGCGGCTATTCCGGCTTTGCCCGGGCAATTGGCATGGGATCGGACGCCGTGATCGAGGAGATCAAGCTCTCGGGCATCCGCGGACGCGGCGGAGCCGGTTTTCCCACGGGACTGAAGTGGAGTTTCGCCCGCAAGGCCCAAGGGAACGTAAAGTACGTGATCTGCAATGCCGACGAGGGCGATCCCGGGGCGTTCATGGATCGTTCCGTGCTCGAAGGCGATCCCCATGCCGTACTGGAAGGGCTGCTCATCGCGGGGTACGCCATCGGCGCCGGCCATGGGTACGTCTACTGCCGGGCCGAATATCCTTTGGCCCTGGAACGCCTGCGAACCGCCATCGAGCAGATGCGCGCCAAAGGCTTTCTCGGCCGGGACATTCTCGGTTCCGGCTTCGACTTCGACATCACCATCAAGATGGGCGCCGGCGCCTTTGTCTGCGGCGAGGAGACCTCGCTGATGCAGAGCATCGAGGGCAAGCGGGGCATGCCGCGCTCGCGACCGCCCTTCCCGGCCGTGTCCGGAATGTTCGGCAAGCCCACGAACATCAACAACGTCGAAACCCTGGCGGCCGTGTCGGCGATCATGGAAAAAGGCGGCGCTTGGTATGCCGGAATCGGGACGGAAAAAAGCAAGGGCACCAAGACCTTTTCCCTGGCCGGCAAGATCACCCGTACCGGATTGATCGAAGTGCCCATGGGCATCAGCCTGCGCACGATCATCGAGGATATCGGCGGCGGCGTGCTGGACGGCAAGGCCTTCAAGGCCGTGCAGACCGGCGGCCCTTCCGGCGGGTGCGTGCCGGCCAAACACTACGACCTGCCGGTCGACTATGAACACTTGGCCCAGGTCGGTTCAATCATGGGGTCCGGCGGCATGATCGTCATCGACGAGGAATCCTGCATGGTGGATGTGGCCAAGTACTTCCTGGGCTTCACCGAAAACGAGTCCTGCGGCAAATGCGTGCCCTGCCGCATGGGCACCCAGCATCTGCTGCGCCTGCTCACGACCATCACCGAGGGTCAGGGCAGCGTTGAAGATCTGGAAACGATCCGCGGGATCGGGGACACCATGAAAAAGGCCTCGCTCTGCGGCCTGGGCCAGACCGCGCCCAACCCGGCCCTGACCACCCTGGATTCCTTCATGGACGAGTACCTGGCGCACATCCGGGACCACAAGTGCCCGGCCGGGGTCTGCAAGGCCCTGATCAGCTTTTCCATTGATCCCCAGGCCTGCACCGGATGCATGGCCTGCGCCAGGGTCTGCCCGGTGGAAGCGATTTCCGGAATCAAAAAACAGCCGCACCACGTCGATCAACAAATCTGCATCCGCTGCGGCGCCTGCCGTCAGGCCTGCAAGTTCGGCGCGGTGGCGGTGGAATAGCGTATGAATGCAATTCATTTGACAATTGACGGCCGGGATGTCGCCGTGCGGGAAGGGGCCACCGTGCTGGACGCGGCCCGGGAAGCGGGCGTCACGATCCCGACCGTCTGCGACCACAAGGACCTGAGCCCCTACGGCGCTTGCCGGATGTGCATCGTGGAGATCGAGGGCGTGCGGGGATATCCCACGTCCTGCACCACCCCGGCGGCAGAGGGCATGCAGGTGCGCACGCAGTCGCCGGAACTGGAGACGCTGCGTAAGCGGACTCTGGAATTGATGCTTTCCGGGCATCCCAACAGCTGTCTGGTCTGCGCGCACCGGGAGGCCTGCGAGTCCTTCCGGCCCAAGGCGACCAAGGCCGGAAGGAGCACGCGCTGCGGGTTCTGCAGCAACAGAGAGGAGTGCGATCTCCGCACCATGGCCCTGGAGGCCGGGGACCGGGACCTGCGTCTGCCGACGCTCTACGGCGCGCACAACCTGGAACGCGGCGACCCGTTCATGGACCGGGACTACAATCTCTGCATCCTCTGCGCCCGGTGCTGGCGGATCTGCGAGAAGATTCACGGCAAACCGGCCATCAGCATCATCAACCGGGGCAAGGAAGCACGGGTGGGCACGGCGTTTCACAAGAGCCACGTCCATTCGGGATGCACCTTCTGCGGATCGTGCATCGACATCTGTCCCACCGGAACTCTCACGGATCGCTTCGCCCGCTGGCACGGCAAGCCGGACGCCAAGACCCCTTCCACCTGCCAGCTCTGCCCGGAAGGGTGCTCCATGATCGCCAAAGCCCGGTCCGGTCAGTTCGTGGCCGCGACCATGACCGCTTTCCGGCCCGAGGCCAGCCTGTGCGCCCTGGGGCGGTTCGGCTACGCCCAGCTGGTGAACGCGCCGACGCGGTTGTTGCGTCCTGCCATCCGTGAAAACGGCGATGCCTTCACGGTAGACTGGGCCTCGGCCCTGGATGCCGCCGCAAGCGGGCTGCGTCGGCATGCCGGAAAGATCGGCATTTTGATCAGCGAAGCCATATCCCGTGAGGAGCGATATCTCTACGAACAACTCGCCCGGGAATTGGACGCCCGAATTGCTGCTGTACCCACCGTGCCCGTTGGTCAGGAATCCCCCTTGCCCGAATGGGTCGCCGAAATCGGAAGCGACACGATCACGGCGATGATTCTCGGCGGCAACTTTCTGAACGCGGAGCAGCTCACGGCCCTGGAGTTTCTTGTGGTTCTCGACGGACTGCCGGGCCGTTCCCGGGACGTGGCCAACGTGCTGCTGCCCGTGGCCCTGCTTTCCGAAAACGCGGGTACATTTCGCAACGCCGCGGGCGAGGTCAAGCCTCTGACCAGAGTCAGCTCCGCGCCGGGGCAGGCCCGACCGGAATGGGAAATCCTGCGCGACCTGGGGCAGCGACTGGACTTTGCGACCATGCAGTTCGCTTCCCTGGAGGAAGTAAGCCGCGCCGTAGGCGATGAACCGGCCCCCGGGCCTTTTTCCAAAGCTCCGCGCCATGACGTTTTTGCCCTGCCGGCGACTTATCGAGGCCATCTGGTGGCGGATATCGTTCCCGCTCTGGAAGCTTTCGGGCTTCCCACAACGCCCCGACCGGTTCAAAGTGATGCCCCGGAAGACGCGCTGGCTGACGGCTTCGAGTTGCTGGAGAAGCGGGAACTGGTGCCGAACATGCACCTGCTCCGGATCAGGGCGCCGCAGATCGCCGCCCATGCCAAGCCCGGCCAGTTCGTGATCCTGATGGCCGGGGAAACCTCGGAACGCACGCCCTTCACCCTGGCGGACTGGAACGCGGACCAGGGCGACATCACCCTGATCATCGAGGAAGTGGGACGGTCCAGCCGGGAATTGATCTCCCTGCCCGTCGGAGCGCGACTGGCCCATGTCAGCGGGCCGCTGGGACAGCCCTTCGACATTCAAAAGAAGGGCACCGTGGTCCTGGGCGGCGGGTGCTACGGCATCGGCGGCATTCTGCCTTTGGCCCGTGCCTTGAAACAGGCTGGAAACAGGGTGATCAGCGTCATTGAGGCCTCCAGTTCCTACCTGCTCTTCTGGGAAGAAGAGCTGCGGGCCGTGAGCGATGAAACGCGCATCGCCACCAAGGACGGCAGCAGGGGAACGCGCGGCGGGGTGCAGGAGGTCTTTGAGCAGTTGTACCGCCATGAAGGGCCGGTGGACATGTTCATTGCCATGGGCTGCACCTTCATGATGCGCATGACCACGGAACTGACCAGATCCTGGAAGGTGCCCACCTTCGTGGCCCTGAACCCGATCATGGTCGACGGCACCGGGATGTGCGGGGCCTGCCGGGTTTCCATTCACGAGGAGACGAAGTTCGCCTGCATTGACGGCCCGTTCTTCGACGCCCACGGCGTGGACTGGGACGAGCTGGACTGCCGACGCAGCGCCTACGCCCGGGAAGAAGTGGAAGCCCTGCCCCAGGCCGCGGACTTGAATGCGTTGATGTTCCCGGAGGCCGCACATCAGGGGTGCGGGTGCGGTCGATAGCGGTCCAGGATGCGGAGTTCAACGGTATCGGGTGCAACGTCCTACCGGCCGAAACGATAATCAGGTACGAAGTTCAGGAAGTGAGACATGCAGGCTGAAGAAATGATTTCATCTCCGGATAGCCCGGCCAGGCCGAAAAAAGGAAAGCGGCCGATGATTCCCCGCCAGCCCATGCCGGAGCAGGATCCCCGGCGGCGGCGGTACAATTTCGAGGAGGTCCCTCGGGGGTATTCCGAGGAAACCGCCATGCTCGAGGCCGGTCGTTGTCTGCGATGCAAGAAGGCCGGCTGCGTCAAGGGCTGCCCGGTGAACATCAATATTCCGGCTTTTGTCGCCCTGATTGCCGAGGGGCATTTTGCCGAGGCCGCGGACAAGCTCAAGGAGCAGAACGCCCTGCCCGCTGTATGCGGCAGGGTCTGCCCCCAGGAGAGCCAGTGCGAGGCCGGATGCATCCTGGGCAAGAAGGGCGACCCCGTGGCCATAGGTCGTCTGGAGCGCTTTGCCGCGGATTACGCCCGGACTCATGGCCATGAACCTCTGGCCTGCGCCGCGGAGCCCAGCGGCAAACGCGTGGCCGTGGTGGGCGCCGGTCCGGCGGGCATCACCGTGGCCGGGGATCTGGCGCGGTGGGGGCACCATGTGGTTGTTTTCGAGGCCCTGCACCTGGCCGGGGGCGTGCTGATGTACGGCATTCCGCAGTTCCGGCTGCCCAAGGAAATCGTGCAGTACGAGATCAGCAACCTGAAAAAGCATGGCGTGGAAATCCGCACGGACATGGCCATCGGCATGACCCAGACCGTGGATCAGCTCCTGGAAAACGAATTCGACGCCGTATTTATCGGAACCGGGGCCGGATTGCCCATGTTCTTGAACATCCCGGGGGAAAACGCCATCGGTGTCTTTTCGGCCAACGAATTCCTGACCCGGATCAATCTGATGAAGGCCTACGACTTTCCTCGCTACGCCACGGCCCCGATCCGCCCGAAACGGGCCATAACCGTGGGCGGCGGGAACGTGGCCATGGATTCGGCCCGGACGGCGCTGCGTCTGGGCGCGGAATCACTGATCGTCTATCGTCGCGGCATGGAAGAAATGCCGGCCCGGGTCGAGGAAGTGCACCACGCCCAGGAAGAAGGCGTGGAGTTTCATCTTTTAACCGCGCCTAAACGGATCGTTACCGATGGTCGGAACCGGGTCACGGGTATGGAATGTCTGCGCATGGAACTGGGTGAGCCCGGACCACGGGGACGCAGGCGGCCCGTGCCGGTGGAGGGCAGCGAATTCATCATCCCGGCGGATACCGTCATTGTGGCCGTCGGCAACCGCCCCAACCCCCTGGTCCCGAGAACGTCGTCGGGCATGGAAGTAAGCAGCCGGGGAACCGTGATCGCGAATGAAAATACCATGATGACCTCCAAGCCCGGCGTTTTCGCCGGGGGGGACATCGTTTCCGGCGCGGCCACGGTGATCAGCGCCATGGGCCAGGGCAAACAGGCGGCCCGAGCCATGCACAAATACATGACCGGCGAAGAACCGCCGTGTGTTTGAGTCCCAGTAAATCATGATCTGGTTTGACTGAGGTCCGGCTTGCCTTAATTTTGCGGTCTCACAAACTCCTTCGCCGGCTTCGTAACATCGAACCATTGCGTGAATAAACAGCAATTGGTGCTTCAAGCGCATGGCAATGGTTCGATGAACGAATCCTGGCTCAGTCAAACATGCGAGACCGCAAAATCAAGGCAAGCCGGACCAGTTCTCGACTCATGACCAGAATTTGCTGAATAATCAGTTCCCAGAGATCATTCGACCAAAGAGGAGTTGGAAACATGCATGAACTTTCCGTACAAACGCCGCAACGTGAGTTCATGGTTGATATTACTGCGCAGGTGCAGGATTTCGTTCGCAACCGTGAACTCCGCAACGGCATGGTGATCCTGTTCTGTCCGCATACCACCGCCGGATTGACCATCAATGAAAATGCCGACCCCACGGTTACCCGGGATATTCTGACGACCCTGAGGCGGCTTATCCCGCATCAGGGCGACTACCAGCATGCTGAAGGCAATAGCGACGCCCATGTGAAAGCCGGCCTTATGGGCTCGGACCTCCGAATTTTAGTGGAGGAGGGGAGGCTGATGCTGGGGATGTGGCAAGGCATCTTTCTGACGGAATTCGACGGGCCGCGGTCTCGCAAGGTATGGATCCAGTGGTTCGCCTCATCGACGGCAGCCTGAGAACAACCCGCTATCATGCCCATGCCCACTGACGACCTGCTGAAACCCATACCGGAATATTGCGTCACGGATCGAAGATTGCTGATCTGTGTCGGCGAGGATCCGGCGCTGCTGCATGGCGTTCGGTTCGTGAGCAGTTTCTTCCAGCCGGCCCCGGATCTGCGCATCGACCTCGCCTTCACGCCCGGGGCCGGACTTCGCAATGGAGATCCGAACCGCCTCTCATCGGACGAGGCCCGGAAATGGGCCACATCCATGCTCATGGAAAAAGGTTTCACCGTGGGCGCTCCACGCAGCGACGACGTCTGGGAGCCTGTTTTGAGCATCCGCGATATCGCTCTGATTGCTGAAAAACATAGATACGACGCCGTTTTGCTGGGCCGCAGGGCGATCCATCGCCTGGAGGAGCATCTGGACACGGAATTCAATGAGGCCGTTTTTGACCGGCACCTGGACTTTCCGTTTTGGATCTGCAGGGAGCCGGATTCGACCCGAACCAATGTGCTGCTTTGCGTGGACGGTTCCAAGCCGGGATTATGCGCCGCGGATCATGTCGGTTGGATATGCGCTTCCGAAAGCCGGCACCAAATATGCGTCGCCTACCTTGCCGCCCCGGAAAAGCGCGATTACCGCGACGAAATCCTGATTCTCGACAATGCGGTGAAGATGCTTCAGGTGAACGGAATTCCCGAATCACGGATCACGACCAAGGTGCTTGTGGAAAAGGATTACGCCCGTGGTATTCTTGAGGAGGCGCAACGGGGCAGGTACGCAGTTGTAGCCGTAGGGCGCGCCGGGGCCGGCCGGGGCATGATGGTCGAACGGCAGTTCGGGTCGATCAGCCTGCTGCTGGCCCGCAAGCTGGAGGGAGCGAGTTTGTGGGTTTGCGGCTACCCTTGCAAGCTCTAGCATCCGGTTGGTGGCACCGAGACCCTTGGTTTTACGCTCTCCTGGCCCTGGGACCCTTGGCCTGGCTGCTCCCGGAACCCGTGTTCCGCATCGCGATCTGGCGTTTGACGATCATGGCCCTGGCAGAGGAACTCCTCTTTCGCGGTCTGATCCAACAGTTCATGCTGCGCAGGCCTTTGTTTCAGCACCGCCTTGGACCGCTGACCCTGGCCAACGTGGCGGCTTCCATCCTCTTTGTGCTGGCGCACCTGGTCGCTCAACCTCCTTTGTGGGCAGCGGCCGTTTTTATCCCGTCGCTGATTTTCGGGTGGATCTGGGACAGACATGGCCGGGTTGTTCCCTGCACCATGGTTCATTTCTGGTATAATCTCTGTTTTTTTTTACCGCTTTCAGCTATAGGCAGTGCATTATCAACATGCGACGCCGTCAATTCCTGACCATGGCCGCCGGATTGGCCGCCAGAGCCGTCACAGCGGGCTGTTTCGGCACGACTTTTCTTGCCCCCCCTGTCCTGCATGCCAGACAGGATTTTCCCGCTCCCCGTCAAGAAACCTACCGGGTGATCAACACCTATCCGCATGACCCCAAGGCCTTCACCCAGGGGCTGTTTTTTCACGAGGGCCGTCTCTACGAGAGCACCGGAGGCTGGGGCAGCTCCTCGTTGCGTAAAGTCGAGCTGGAGACCGGCCGGGTGCTCAGGATACATCATCTGCCCGCGCGATACTTCGGCGAGGGGCTGGCCTTGTGGCAGAATCGCCTGATCCAGGTCACATGGAAATCCGGAACCGGCTTTGTCTACGATCTGGAGACGTTTGAACAGCTGGAGACTTTTTCCTATCCCGGAGAGGGCTGGGGGCTGACCCAGGACGACCAGGGACTGATCCTCAGTGACGGTTCCAACATCCTGCGTCGGCTCGATCCGACCACATTTCAGGAAACGGGCCGGATCGCGGTGCACTATGAAGGGCGGCCGATGCGGGGCCTGAATGAGCTGGAATACATTGAGGGCGAGGTGTGGGCCAAGGTATTTCCCACGGAGGATATGGTGCGCATTGATCCGCAAACCGGTCACGTGCTGTCCCGGGTAGTCTTGACCGGCATTCTTGGCCCGCGGCGGTTGCCCCATGACGCCGTACCCAACGGCATTGCCTACGACGCCGCGACGCAGCGCATTTTCGTCACGGGCAAGCTATGGCCCGTTCTGTTTGAAATTCGGGTCATTCCCAGGTAAGCGTCACATCGCATTGATACATATTCACCAACCTTCGGGCACAAGAAGAGAAGAGCATACACATGAACCAACTCGTCGGCGTGATCTCGGACACCCATGGGCTGCTGCGATCCAGCGCAATGAACATACTCAAGACGTGCGACCTGATCCTCCATGCCGGCGACATTTGCGGTCAGGAGATCATTGACGAACTGCAGGCTCTGCAGCAGACCGTCTTTGTGCGTGGCAACATGGACCGGTTCCCTTCCGGGGGGGCAATTCATAGCACAGCATCCTTGGAAATCGCCGGTGTGCATTTCTTCATGCTTCATGATGTATCCCAATTGGATCTTGATCCGAAAGCCGCGGGAATCGACGTCGTAATTTACGGGCACTCCCACAGCCCGGACATCTCCTACAGAGACGACGTTCTCTTTCTCAACCCCGGCAGCATTGGTCCGAAACGATTTTCTCTGCCTATTTCCATGGCTGTGATCCGTGTCGAGAACCAGGTTCTGCATCCCGAATTAATCACTTTGGACGACTAAGTGCGGTTCCACGCCGGAGCCGAGCCGTCGGAACAACGGACAAATCGCTCCTGCACCCACTTTCAATAGACATGATCATGACACGCAGACAAATGGAGGCGAATACATAATGCCGATCATCATGGGCACGGCGGGGCATATCGACCACGGCAAGACCAGCTTGGTGAAAGCCTTGACCGGCATAGACTGCGACCGCCTGCAGGAAGAGAAAAAGCGGGGCATCACCATCGAGCTCGGCTTTGCCTTTCTGGATCTGCCCGGCGGCATACGGCTCGGGGTGGTGGACGTGCCCGGCCATGAGCGATTCGTCAAGAACATGGTGGCCGGAGCCGCGGGAATCGATTTCGTGGTTCTGGTAATTGCGGCGGACGAGGGCGTCATGCCCCAGACGCGCGAGCATTTGGAAATCTGCACGCTGCTGGGCATCCGGCGCGGGCTGGTGGCGCTGACCAAGGTGGATATGGTTGATGAGGAGTGGCTGGAGCTTGTTCAGGAAGACGTGCGCGCCTTTCTGGAGCCCACCTTTCTTGGCGAGGCCCCGGTGGTCCCTGTTTCCGCCCACAAGGGGCTGGGCCTTGAGGAACTCCGGCAGCGGATCTCCGCCCTGGCAGGGGAGTTCCAGCGGGATTCCCGTTCCGACGTTTTTCGCTTGCCCATTGACCGGATTTTCACCATGCGCGGCCATGGCACCGTGGCGACGGGCACCCTGGTCTCGGGCACGCTCAAGGTGGGCGACGAGCTGGAGATTACGCCGTGGTCCCTCAAAAGCAAGGTCCGCGGCCTGCAGGTGCACGGTGATTCCCAGGAACGGGCCGAGGTCGGGCAGCGGACCGCCGTCAACCTGCATGGTCTGGAAGTGGAGGAGTTGGAACGGGGCATGGTCCTGACCCATCCGGGAAGCCTGTTCCCCAGCACCACTTGGGATGTGGAATTGACCTGCCTGCCCTCCACGCCCAAAGCATTGAAGCATCGCACCCAGATCCACTTTCACCACGGCACCAAGGAGACATTGGCCCGTATCTATTTCCTGGACCGCGACAAGCTGGAACCGGGCGATACGGCCATGACCCAGGTCCGTTTCGAAGAACCCATGGTCGGCATGTACGGCGACCGGTGCGTTCTGCGGTCATTCTCCCCGCTACGCACCGTGGCCGGTGGAAAGGTGGTCAATCCCCTGGGCCGCAAGGTGAAACGCTTTTCCGCCGTGGTGGACAAGCTGGCTGCGTTGGGTGAAGCCTTGGGCGACCAGCGCATTCTGCTTCAGCTTGAGCTTGCCGGACTGTCCGGACTGACCTTCGCGCAACTGCGAGCCCTGACCTGCCTGGATACCAAGGAGCTGGAAAAGCTCCTCCAAACCCTGGGTGGCAGACAGGATGCCTTTTTGTTCGAACGGGACAACAGGACCTATGTCCATGGACGCCTGGTTCAGGAGCTGTGCGCGGGCATCGTGGAGTTTACGGCTGATTTTCACCGCAGGGAACCCATGAAACAGGGAATTTCACGCAGCGCCCTGGCTTCCGGATGGGGCCGGAAGCTGCATCCGAAGCTGTTTCACTTCGTCCTGGAGCGCACCCAGAAACAGGGTGAACTGACCGCGGACGGCGATCTGTTTCGTCTTCCGACCCACAAGGTATCCCTGGCCTCGGACCAAGCCAAGCTGCGAAGCGCAATTTTGGACGCATTCAGGAAAGGTGGCGTGACGCCGCCCAACGTCAAGGACGTTCTGGCGCCGTTGGACCTGGAAATGAAGGACGCCGCGCCGGTCTTTCGTCTGCTTCAGGAGCAGGGCGAACTGGTCAAAGTCAAGGAGGACATGTTTTTCACCACCGAGGCCATGAACCAGCTCAAGGGAATGATCCGGGACTTTTTCCGCGACAAGGAGGAAATGGAGCCGTCGGACTTCAAGACCGTAACCGGCCTGACCAGAAAATTCTCGATTCCCCTGCTGGAATACCTGGACAAGGAGAAGATGACCGTGCGTGTAGGCGACAAGCGCCGGCTGCGTTCTGGAGGATGAGGTCTACTGGACGGTGACGTTGCAGGAGCCCTCGTCTTCGCCCACTGCCTTGATCAGATATTCGCGCACGCTGCTTAAGGTGTTCGCGAAGAGCTTTGCTCCAGCCAGGGTGGTGAACGGGTTGTCCCGGTCTCCGCAACAGTAGGCGAAGGCCGGGCCGATGGCCTGGGTGGGGTCGTTGTCCGGCTCGAGGGCGGCCATGGCCTGGACATACGTTTCCAGACGGGATTTCAGGATCTTGAAATATTCGATGTCCTTGCCGATGAGCAGGGACGTGGTTTGGGAAATGTTTTCGGAAAACTCCCGCATCGCCTGCCAGTAGGGTTCCTGGATCTGGTCCTTGAGCGGATCCTCCTGGAGATAGAAGGAAATAGCCCACCCCGTGCTCACGATTTTGAGCAGCTGCAGTTCATACTCCACGGTATTCAGATCCACTTGCCCATCCTGGGGCAGACCCTGGAGCAGCCACTTGATGTCCTCGCGGTCCAGAGCAAAGTTATACAGATTTTCCGCATACGGGTTGAGGAGGGCAGGTTGTTTGCCGCTATCGTTCATTATTCAATATCTCCGTGGAATGAATTCTTGTTTTGTTGATCGTTGTGCATGTCAGGCTCAGCGGGCCGTAAAGAATTATTCAACATAGAGCGGGGTTTGTCCGGCATGATTCACAGCGGATATCCCCTTGGCGTGAGCATCCGGTTGCCGAGAAAACGGGTCTGGCTGTTGCCGATAAACAGAATGCTGAGCATGTCCACGCGTTCGACGGGTACCTGATGCAAAGGGAAGACCGAAACTTCCTGGTCCGGTCGGTAGGCGTTGCGTACCAGGCCCACCGGGGTCTCCGGACTCTTGAAGCGCAACGCGATGTCCACGGCCTGGGCAAGTTGCCGGTCCCGCCCCTTGGAGCGCGGGTTATAGAGAACAAGAACGAAATCAGCCCGGCTGGCGAGCTCGATGCGTTGGACGATCCGTTTCCAGGGCGTGAGCAGGTCGCTGAGGCTGATCACCGCGAAATCATGCATCAACGGCGCGCCCAGGAGGCCTGCCGCCGCCGCAAGGGCCGGAACGCCGGAAATGACTTCACATTCCACTCGGTCCAGGGCGCCGAGCTGCTCCAGGACTTCCAGACATGGACCGGCCATTCCGTAGATTCCGGCATCGCCGCTGCTGACCAGCGCGGTATTCACTCCCTCCAAGGCCAGTTCCACGGCCCGGTTGCAACGTTCAATCTCCCGGCGCATGCCCGAGGCCAACACTTCCTTGCCGGCCAGAATCTCCAAGGGGATCAGGTCGATATACACGCTGTATCCCACGATGGCTTGCGATTGTTCAAGAGCCTGGAGAGCCTGGGGCGTCAGCAGGTCGCTGCTTCCGGGGCCGAGGCCGACGATTTTGAGCCAGCCGGGGCCGGAAACATTCGCGGGAGATTTTTCAGCTACATCCATTTTTTTCTTGTCCATTTCAAGTTGTCACACATCTTTTCTCGCCACGGCCAGGGTCAGGCCGTCGCCCTTCACCTTGGGGACCAGCAGTGGGGATGTTCCTCCGAGAAGCAGCGCGGCTGCTTCGCAGACGCTGGCCGTGCCGATCAGCCGCCGCGCCACGGCCGAAGGGTGAGGCGTGGACACCCCGGCAAGTTCCTCGGCGGAAAAAAAAGCGGCATCGACCTGCAAAACGTCCAACGCCTCCCGCACTCCTGCCTCGCCGGCCCTGGATCGAATCGTGCCCAAAGCGGCCAGGCTCTGCAGGGCCAAGCCGCTTTGGGCAAAGACCGTTTCGATGAACCGGAGAACGTCTGCCCCGGCGACGCCGCGGTGACAGCCCAATCCGGCCACCAGACAGCGCGGATGCAGGCACAAAGTGAATGGTGCGTCGCCTGGCGCATCATTGCGCCAGGAAACCCAGATGCCGGGTTGCGCATTTTGCCACTGCGAGGGGTTGTCAACCGGCGTGAAATGCGCCTCATGGCCGGACATGCGGATCGAGGGCCGGAGGCGATCTTCCGGATCCCAGAGCTGTACGCTGTCCTTGTCCAGCATGGCCGCGACAACGGTTTTCAGCAGTCGCGGAGGATGCGGCGCCAGATTGAGATCCCTTGCCAGCAGATCCAGAGCCGGCAGCCCTTCGGTATCCGTGGCCGTGGTGATCACGGCCTCTCCGTTTGTCATTCGCGCGACCTCTTCGGCCAGGGCATTGGCTCCGCCCATATGCCCGCCCAGAAGGCTGATCACGTGCCGACCGTCCTGATCCAGGACCACCACGGCCGGATCCGTGGTCTTGCTGTTCAGGACAGGCGCGACGCACCGCACCACAATGCCGGTGGCGGCAATGCAGACATGACGCCGGAAGCAGCGAAACTGCGCCGCAAAAGTCTGGGCAAACCCCTGGAACGATCGTTCGGATTCACACCGGAGATGCTTTTGCGGAACAAAAAGGGTTGCGTTCAGGCGCGAAGTCAACGACCGCCCCAGATCGCAACCCTTTGCGTTCAAGGCCCAGACCGCAGTGGAGGCTTCGGAATCCACTGCGGTCCGGCGCTTTTCAGAAGTGCACGGTGCGGCAGGCGTCCAGGGTTTTCTCAAAATCCTCGTCCGTATGGGCAAAGGAAGTGAACGCGCATTCAAAACCCGAGGGCGCAAGAGCCACCCCGGCGTCACGCATCTGGCGGAAAAAACTGGCGTACGTCACGGCGTCCGCCTTGGAAGCCGAGGCAAAGTCCGTAACCGGATCCGTGGCAAAAAAGAGGGTGAAGAGCGAAGCCATGCAGTTCAGCTGCACTTGCACGCCGCGCTCTTCCAGAACGCTCTTCAACTCGCCGGCCAGGGCCTTGGTTCTCCTGGTCAAATCCATGTAATCGGCCTTGCCCAACTCCCGCAAGGTGGCCACGCCCGCGGCCATGGCCACGGGATTACCGGAAAGCGTTCCGGCCTGATAAACGTCGCCGCAGGGAGCGATGCGGGACATGATCTCCCGGCGTCCGCCGTAGGCGCCTACGGGAAAGCCGCCGCCGATGATTTTGCCCAGGCAGGTCAGATCCGGAACGATGCCGAAGACATTCTGCGCCCCGCCGTAAGTCAGACGGAAGCCGGTGATCACTTCGTCAAAGATGAGCAGGGCGCCATGACGCTGGGTCAGCACGCGGAGGGTGGGCAGAAAGCCGGGTTGCGGCAGGACCATGCCCATGTTTCCGGCCACGGGCTCGACAATGACCGCGGCGATCTCGTCGCCGTGGGTTCGAAAAAGCGCCTCCACGGCGTCCAGATCATTGTACGGGGCCAGGAGCGTATCCGCGACCACGGCCTCGGGCACTCCCGGGGTGCCGGGAATGGACAGGGTGGCCACGCCGGAACCGGCGCTGGCCAGAAACGCATCGCTGTGGCCGTGGTAGCAGCCCTCAAACTTGAGCACCTTGTTTCGGCCGGTGTAACCCCGCGCAAGGCGCAGTGCACTCATGGTCGCCTCGGTGCCGGAATTCACCATCCGAACCATGTCTACCCCGGGCAGCGCGGCCACCAGCATTTCCGCCAGCTCGATCTCGGCCTGGCAGGGAGCACCGAAGCTCGCACCCTGATCCACGGCCTGATGCACGGCTTCCACCACCGCGGGATGCGAGTGGCCCAGGAGCATCGGTCCCCAGGACATGACGTAGTCAATGAGTTCCCGGCCCTCCACGGTCCACATCCGTGAACCATTGGCGCGGGTTATGAACAGGGGCTCGCTTTGCACGCTCAGGCAGGCGCGCACCGGGCTGTTCACCCCACCGGGGATCAGTTCCTGGGCCTTGGCAAACAACGTTCTGGAGTCAGTCATGCTTTCACCTCGATATATTTGTTTCAATTCTTAAAAATAAGCCATAGAGGTTTTTTTCAGCTCCTTGCGACTGAGGAGGATATCGTATTGCGGCACTTGGGCTATTTTAGAGAGGTTCTCCACCACGCTCAGACATTCCTCCCGGCTGCGGGCGTGAACCATGGTGTACAGGTTGTACGGCCAGTCGTAACAGTTCACCCGTTCGTAGCAATGGGTGATTTCCGGACGCTGGGCCATGATAGCACCGACCTCGTCCATGTCCCTGTCCTGCTCCACGTACCAGCCGACCATGGCATTGGCGCCGTATCCGGCCTGCTGATGACGCAGGGTTGCTCCGAAACGGCGGACAATGCCCGCTTCCTTGAGTCCCCGAAGAAGCTCCATCACGGCTTCCTCGGTGAGGCCGGCCTGATCGGCGATGTCTTTGTATGGCTGAACCGAATCCGGTATATCCGCCTGAAGCAGTCGCAGCGCGACCTGCTCCGCCTCGCTGTGGGCTGAAGATGGGTCTGTTTTGGGCATGTGTTGGTCCATTTTCATTTTTCCGTTTGAGTGTCGTGTATCCGGACGATTTTCCGGATTGATCCGTTTCGAGCCTGATCACCTGGTCATCACCATTTAGAGCTTTCCGCGCCTGATCGCAAGGACGCGCCCTTATTCAAGCGGATTACACTTGATTGAGCTGACGCCTTGGGGTAATAATTGAAATCTTGTCGACAACGAGTGCTGTCGCGAATCCTCAGCCTGCTTTCAGATCACCCGGGTTCATTCCTTGCAAAATCTGGAACAATGTGGTTCAAACTCCTTTCAACTCCTTTCAAAAACGAGACATCAAATCATGCAAACGGCGATATTTGGAGGTGGAAGCTGGGGGACGACCCTGGCCAATCTCTTGGCGCGGAAGAACGGTTCGGCACGACTTTGGGTCAGGGAGAAGGAGCTGGCGTCGCTGATCAGGACCAAAGGCTGCAATCCCTGGTATTTGCCGGAACTGGAATTGTCGCCGAATCTTTTTGTGAGTGACGATCTGGCCCAGGTGACGGAGAATGCGGAGTACTTTTTGTTTGTGGTTCCCAGTCAGTTCTATGGCGGCGTCTTGAAGACCGTCCGGGAGCATCTCCCCAAAAAACCCGTCATTATCTCTGGAAGCAAAGGCATCACCCTGGACACGCTGCAGACCATGTCCGAAGTGACCGAAGACACGCTGATCGGCCTGAAGCCGGTTTTTGCCATGCTGTCTGGGCCGTCCTTCGCCAAGGAAGTCAGTAAGGGCATGCCTACGGCAGTCACTTTGGGCTGCAAAGACAAAACCGCGGCTCGAGCCATCCAGGATCTGCTTTCCACGGATACATTCCGGGTCTACACCAACAAGGATGTTCGGGGAGTGGAACTTGGAGGCGCGTTCAAGAACATCATCGCCATTGCCTCGGGCATTTCCGATGGTCTCGGTTTCGGCACGAATGCCCGGGCCGCGCTGATTACTCGGGGCCTGGCGGAAATGTCCCGCCTGGGAGTGGCCATGGGGGCACAGGCCCAGACCTTCATGGGCCTGTCCGGCATGGGCGATCTGGTCTTGACCTGCACCGGAGATCTTTCCCGTAACCGTCAGGTCGGGCTGAAGCTGGCCGAGGGGCACAAACTCCTGGATATTCTCGGCCAGATGAAAATGGTGGCCGAAGGCGTCAAAACCACGGAATCCGTGCATGCGCTGGGCAGCAAACACAAGGTGGAGCTGCCCATAACGGAACAGGTCTACCAGGTGCTCTACGAAGGCAAAGATCCCTTGACGGCCGTCCATGAATTGATGCACCGGGAACTGAAAAGCGAGCAGTAGTAGAAAAAGGGGCAATGGTAACTACTCAAAATTGTCATAGAACGCATATCCTGTTTTTTCCTTGGAGGTTAAATCATGCGATCAACGAGAAAGACTTTGGCAGTGTTGGCAATCCTTGCGCTTTTGGCCACCGGATGCGGGGGCGTACAAGGAGGAGGTCAGGTCCATCAGATCGGCGGTGGATTGCTGGGAGGCATCGGCGGCGGTATTGCCGGCGCCCAGATCGGCGGCGGCAGCGGCCGTGTGGCCGCGATCATCGGTGGTACCATCCTCGGTGCGGCACTGGGCAGCTATGTCGGCGGGTACATGGACCGGATGGACCAGCAACAGGTCAGCCGCACTCTGGAAACCCAGCCCACAGGACAGACGTCCCAGTGGAGAAATCCGGACACGGGCCATCAATATCATGTCACTCCGGTGAATACCTTTCAAAAAAGTGACGGCCAGTACTGCCGCGAGTTCAGGACTCAGGTCGAAGTAGGGGGGAAGTTGGAAGAAGGCTATGGCACGGCCTGTCGCATGCCTGACGGTGCCTGGAAGATGCAGTAGTAGCGACCAGCCGGGACGCTCATTCAATTATTGTTGAGAGGAGATGATCATGATCAGAATGATTCTCATGCTGTTTTGCTTTCTTTTCCCAGCCCTGCCGCTTTCCGCGCAGCAGACCATAGACAACTGCCCCATCCTTCCCTACACCCGTTGCCCCGGAGTCGATCTGCAGGGAGCAAATCTGGCGGGAGCAAACCTGCAAGGCGCCTATCTGAAGGGCGCCAAACTTCAAAACGCCGATCTCAGTGGCGCTGTTCTCATCGATGCCTATCTGTATGACGCCGATTTGCGAGGCGCCAAGCTTGACGGCGCTAATCTCAGCAAAGCCGTATGGACCGACGGTCGGGTCTGCGCCTTCGATTCAATCGGGACATGTAAATAGTGGGAACTCGGATATCACCGGCTCGCTTGACTATAGTCCACACTGAAGCCTCGGATGCCTGGGGCGGACAGGACATCCGGGTCTTCAACGAAGCCCTCTGGTTCCGGGACCGGGGACACCGCGTGCATTTGTTCGGGCCGAGGCATGGAGAGTTGTTTCGGCGCGCCCATGAATCGAGCTTGAGCTGTGAAGCCATCTCGTTTGCCAAGAAGGCAAAGCCCTTTGATTTCTTGCGCCTCGTACAGCGATTCAAGGCCATTCAGCCGGATGTGGTATGTACGCACAGCAGCGTCGACAGCTGGGTGGGGCTCTTGGCGGCCCGCTTCTGTAAGGTCCCGGCGACAGTACGCTATAGGCATGTCAGCACCCCGGTGAACGGACATCTGTTGAACCGTTGGCAATATCGCGGACTGTGCGATCATGTCGTGACCACGGCCAAAATGGTCCAGCAAAACATCCAGCGTGTCTTCAATTTGCCTCCGCAAAAAATCAGCTCGATTCCCACCGGCATCCTGGCCCCTGTTCTGCCCTCCCGAGAGGAGGCCAGGACACAACTGCTGCGTCGATTCAACCTGCCGGACAACGCCCTGCTTATCGGTCAGGTTTCGGTCCTGCGCAGCTGGAAGGGACAGTACGTGCTTATAGACGCGTTTGAGCAACTGGCTGACCGGATCCCGAACAGCTACCTCCTGCTCGTGGGCGGAGGTCCGGTCACGGGCGACTACTCCAAGCGCGCCAGGGAAAGTCCGCAGGCTCAGCGGATTCTTTTGCCGGGACACCAGGACGATGTCTGGCCGTTTTTTCGAGGGCTGGACGTCGCGCTACTGAGCAGCACGAAGAACGAGGGCATCCCTCAGGCCGGACTACAGGCCATGTTTGCGGGTTGCCCCTTTGTCGGCACCGATGTCGGCGGCATCCCGGAAATTGTGGATCACGAACGTACAGGGTTGATTGTGCCGCCGAGCGATGCACCGGCATTGGCTGAGGGGATCATACGTATCCTGGAGCAGCCGGAACTCGGGCTGGAAATGGCAAGACGCGCCCGGGACATGGTCATGGAAAAATTTACCCTTGAAGACATGGGTCAGCGACTGGAACAGCTTTTCCAAATGCTTGTCGCAACCTCGACCAGGAGACGGCGCGCATGAGCCATGCTGATGCCCATGAAGACGGATCGTGGACAAGTCGCACATCGGGCTGACCTACGTCACCCACTACTACCTGGATCAGAAACGACCGGACTCGGTCCTGGACCTTTTTCGGCGATACCAGGGGTATGCACCGGAAATTCTGGACCGGATCCAGTTCGTTGTCGTGGACGATTGTTCGCCTTTGAGATTTTCACTTCCGGACCTGGATCTGAACCTGACCTGGCTGCGCATCACGGACGACATACCCTGGAACCAGGGCGGCGCACGGAATCTGGGAGTGGTCTATGCGGCCTCGGACAAGGTGCTCCTTACGGACATCGACCATGAATTTCCCGAGCCCACCCTAACCTACATGCTGCGGATGCGGGAGTGCGGACGCGATTTTTTCAAGATCTACAGGACGGATCCGGCTACGGGCCAGATGCGGCACGGCCATTCCAACACCTTTCTGCTTTCGCGGGCCAGATTCCTGCGCTTGTACGGATATGACGAGGAGTTTTGCGGCCACTACGGCGCCGAGGACTACCGGTTCGTGAAGTTCCAGAAATATCACGGTTCCCGGCAGCGCTATCTGCCCAGGAAGTACCGCTGCATCCCGCGCATCGACGTGAACCGAGAGGAATCCTATCACTCTCTGGAGCGCGACCTGTCCCACAACACCCCCATCGATTTCCGCAAGGAATACGAGATGAAGCAGTACGGCGGGGACGCCGGGCATAGTCGCTTGTTTCTGCGTTTTCGCTGGGAGATCCTGATGGATAGATCCCGAACAGTCCGGATGAAACGCAAAAAGAATCCGTTCTGGCAGAAGGCCTGGTACTGGCGCTGGCTGGTGGGAGAGCGCTGAGCACATGAAATTTCTGTTCATCAAGCTTAAGCATATCGGCGACTCCCTGCTGCTGACCTCGGTGGTGCGAAAGGTCCGGGAAACCTATCCACGGTCCCTGATCTGGGTGGTGGTGCGTCAGGGCTGCGAGGGCATCCTGGCGGGCTGCCCGGATATCGATCGAATTCTCACGGCCGCGGCCCCGGAAAAGGCCAAGCGCAGCCACTGGAACTGGGCTTCCGACCTTGCCCTTGCCGCAGTGGTCCGCCGGGAGCGGTTCGACTACGCCTTCGAGCTCGGCGACGGCGACCGCGGACGCTGGCTGACCCTTGTCAGCGGGGCGCGCCATCGCTGCGCCAACGCCGCCGGGCGGCCCCTGCATTGGTGGTGGCGACGAACCTTCACAGACTTTTCCAATTATTGGTGGTACAAAAGCCACCAAGTGGAGAAGGAATTCTATACGGTCAGCGACTGTTTACCTGCTCCGCTGAACCCGCCCCTGTCGCCGCTGCGGTTCGTCAGCAAACGGACTCAGGATTGGCCGCCTGCCCGAGAGTTGACGGATTTTGTCCTGCTTCACCCTGGAACACGCTGGTCCATCAAGCGCTGGCCGGAGGAGCGCTGGCGAGATTTGTGCGTACACTTGCTGCGTCGTATTCCGAACATCCTGCTCAGCTGCGGCCCGGATGTCCGGGAAGTGGATCTGTGTGCGCGGCTCATGATGGTGGAGCCCGGGCGCATCATGAGCACTGCCGGGCGTGCTTCCTGGGCGCAGTTGGCCGGACTGCTGTACAGGGCAAGGCTGTTTGTTGGCGTTGATACAGCGGCCATGCATCTTGCCGCGGCGTGTTCCTGCCCCACAGTGGCTTTGTTTATCGGCTCCAGGCCGGAGGACTGGTCGCCCTGGCAGACCCGAAACATCGTGGTGCAGCCCCGGGCGGACAAGGATCTGCAGCAGCCACCGGCGGAGCGGATTTCGCTGGAGCAGGTTCTCCAGGCCTGCGATGCACTGCTTCAGAACGAACCGGCCCCATGAACACTTTGTTTTTCGTCATCAACCAGAACCCCGGGGACGGTTCGGCTCATGGCCTGTACTGCCTGCGTCATTGCTGGTGGCTGGCGGCGGTGGAGCAGCGAAAAACCGTTCGCCTCATATATCCTCGTCCCTCTCTCCTCGCCGCCCACGCCACCACCGAAGAGATACTGCGCCGTATCGGGCTTGCCCCGTTACCCAATTTTCATCTTCACGCCCTGCCTGCCCTGCTCAAGCCCAGGGGCGGACGCGGGATAACCGTCAATGCCGTCTACTATTGGTCGCTTTCTGCTTTCCTGCAGAAAAGCAAGCAGCCTCAGGATATCCTGGCTGGGGCCAGTTTTCCGAAACTGATGCGCTTTCTTTATGGACGCAAAAAGGCAATAGCTGGATTGCGCCGGGTTTATGAAGTGCATCAGCTGCTGTGCCTGGAACGCGGAGCACTGTCCGTGGAAGCAGGAATCGAGCGGGAGGTGCTTGCCGGTTCTAGAAAATTGTTGACCACCACCTCGGTCTTGCGCCGTCAGTTGGAAGGGATGGTTCCGGGCAAGGATGTCGTCACCGTCGGCCTGTCCTGCGGCTTTGATCCCGGCGAAATTTCCGAACGCATCCCGGAACCAACACGACCCTTCACCCTGGCCTATATCGGCTCGTTATATCCGGAGCAGGGAGTTCAGTGGCTGGTTCAGGCCTGGAATGAATTATCCCGTCATGTCGGCCTGCCCCTGGAACTGATCATTGCCGGCGGCAAGCCCGCGGAGGTGGAGGAGTTGCGGTTACTGGCAAAAGAGCGGCAGGTCTCAGTCCAGGTGCGCGGTCCGGTCCCGCCGAAAGATTTGTCGGCTTTGCTCAAGTCTGTGGATGCCCTGATTATCCCGGCATTGCCCCTGGGACGCATGCCATACGTGGCCCTGACTAAAGCCTACGACTATCTTGGGTTGAATCGGCCGATCCTGGCTTCCAATCTGCCTTCGGTGGCCGAGGTGCTGCGTCCGGGACAGGAGGCTCTGCTGTACGCGCCTGGTGATGTCGAGGCCCTGGCTGCCGGCATCAGCCAGGTGGCAAAAGACCAGGTTCTTGCGGACACACTGGTGGCAAACTGTCGCGAACGCCGGGAAGCGTTTTCCTGGGAATCCCGGTCCAGGCAGTGGTGGAAGGCGGTCACGGCATGAAAATATCTATCATCACTCCCACGTGGAACCGGGCGGCGCAACTGCGATCAGCCCTGGAAAGCGTTGCCTGTCAAGAAGCACCGCCTTGTGAACATATCATCATCGACAATCTGTCCATGGACGGCACGCAAGAACTTGTTCTTGAGTATGCCAAAACGGCAAGGTATCCGGTCAGGTGTATTCGTGAGGCGGACGGAGGAATCTACCAGGCCATGAACAAGGGCATTGCGTTTGCCACTGGCGAGGCCCTGTATTTTCTGAACGACGACGACATGCTGTATGACGCCCAGGTGCTGTCCATGATGAGTCGGTGCCTGAAGTCCATGGATGCGGACATCATTTTCGGGGATGTGGTGCTCCTTGACGAAGGGCAAAAGGGTGGGCGCTATTATCGCCGCCACCGGCAGGTCAACTGTTTGACCCTGGTGGAGCGTGCCATCACGCAGCAGGCCATTCTTTATCGTCGGGAGGCATTTGATCGTTGCGGCGGTTTTAATCAGGAATTGCGCATTGTCGCAGATCACGACTGGCTGCTCCGGGCTTTCCTGCACCATGATATCCGCGGCATCTACCTCAAACGCCCCGTGGCCGTCTTCCGCATCGGGGGCGTATCAAACGATGGCGAATCCGCGCAGGCGCATCGCAGGGAACGAAAACTGGTTACAGAACGATATTATTCCTCACGAGAGATCAAGGCAGCTCGACTTTATCGGAACCTGTTGCGCAAAGTCCCTTTCGGCGCAACCCTCCTAAACTGCTTCGTGCCCCTGCGGCTAAAGATTTGGACATTGCGCGAAAAAAACGGCACCTTTCATCAAGACCCCTTGGCCTGGATCGATCTCTAGCTCTGCATTGCACGGCTCCCGGGATAAAAGCCGTTGTAATGATTCTTTTGAGAACAACTCGGACTGCGAGACCGTAAATCAAGGCAAGCCGTCAGTTCCGATCTTATGATCAGAATTTGCTGAGGAGGTGCGAGGTTATCCCCATGATTCCCGTGCGCCCTCAAATGTTGCTGTAGTTATAGGCTACGACGGTATGCGCAAGCCGATCTCGGGGCAGAGCCTGACCAAAGATTTCCAGTGTTCGTCGGCGATGGTCCGGATCGTGCTCATGTCCAATCCCTTGTACTTGGACGGCCACATTACGAAATCCAGTCATGGCCACCATGGCCAACCGTCTGCTCACTGATCAGATCAGCTTACGCATCAGTCTGAAAGCATCAGCGCGTGTTTTGAGGCATCCCAGATGTTCCCTGGTCACTAGGTGCAACGCCAGAACAGACCAATGGCAGCCTGGCAAGCCCGTTCTATGTTCAGGAGCAGAGCATCGTATGGGTGCCAATTAGTGAGTTCCGGATTAAAGGCGTGCTTCCTCCCACATCGAGCGCATCGCCCGCTTCCATGATGGCAGCAATGTTGCGGCAGGCGTCATTAGGCTTGATAGGCTTCAGGACCTCATGTCGCTCTTCGTCGAACAGGAAGCGAGCCGCGCCGGGTTTGCAGGAAGCGAACAGACCCAATCTTTCAGGGGCTAGAAGGGCTGCCCGGGATTATTGCGGAAGGGGGAGGGGATGATGGGCCTGTTCAGATTTTTCCGGCATGTTCTTCCCGCCGGGCGCGGATTTCCGAGCCAATAACCAGTCCCACGGGCAACCAGAACTGAAACCACATGGGCGAAACCCTGGACAGTGTTAGAAAACTGTCAAAGAAGCCGAAGATCAGGGGATAAAGCACAATGGCAAAAAGCAGGAAACTGCCGGTACGGCGGTATTCACGCCACGCCCCGCGTAGGGCCAGGACAATCAGGCCTAAAAGCAACAACAGTCCGACCAGACCTCCGTATTGCAAACAATCCAGGAACATATTGTGTGCCGTGTCATGATTATATCCACTGGCGACAACCAAACCTTGGATTTCGTTCAGCCCGAAGCCGAACCAGGGCCGTTCCCAGGCCCGGTCCAAGGCCAGGGACCAGATCTCCAAGCGCGCGTCCGACATACTGCTCCGCATCGCGACAACGGCCAATAAGGCTCCGGCCGACACGGCTGACATCAGAAACAGACGTCGATCACCCTGGGCCAGCACCCCCAACCCGAGTACCGTGACAATGCCGAGCAAGGCGCCACGGGTCTGTGTCAAAAACACGAAACCCAACACGGGCACCAGGGCTACAGCCCCTATCCACATCCACATATCGGGGGATTCCCCTTTCCCCTCTTGCCTTCCGCCCTCCGATTTCCGGATTTTGCCTTGTCTTCCGCAAGTCACTAATCCAAAAATCAAAAACACGGCTACAGCCCCGTACAGTCCACTGGAATGACCGATATGCCGGGCGGTTATGCCAATATCCCAGGCTCGGTGCGTCAGCCATTCCGTTATGGGGATCTGGTTGCTGATATAGAACGCGTACACGGAAACCAGAGCCGTGATTCCCACCACGCAGGCCAGACATTTCGCCAGCAAGCGCGAAAAATTGTCAACGACCAGGGAGTAAAAAGCAATGATGGCCAGGAAGATAAGCATTAGAATCAACGACCGTGTCTCGTTGTAAAAGTTCAATGCTCCGGATGCCGTAGACCAGAAAAAACTCACCCAAAGGTATCCGAGAAAGGCTAGGCTGGCCAGAAAGACAGGTGAACGAAACAGGCTGTAAAAGAACGAAACCGGAACCTGGAGGAAAAAAAGAGGCAATACGAGTAAATAATAGACGTTTCGGTGTATTCTGAGATTATCGGTCATAAAGATGGTGCTGAGAGACAAGCAGAACAGCAAGGCCCAGAGAGTACGATAAGAGTCAGAGGAAATATTTTCACGAATGCGCAACATATTACTCAATAAAGTCATTGTATAATCACTCCTTGAAAGGATTACTCATCCATTAAGGAAGGAATAGGAGTTGTACCTTATTAGAATTTGGGGTTTTCAACTGGCCTGTTCATCTGAAATCCTCGAAGACCGTCTTTGGCAGAGAATTTTCGGGGACGAGGAGTACGTTTCGATGATTCAAGAAGCTGAGTACTCATCCGCCAGCATGGTCGAGGTTGGAACAACTCCTAATGCTCCCGTTCTCTTGGCGCGCCAGATCGACATTTTAGCACCTGGGCCATTTAATAATTGAAGCACTTATGCTGTTTCATGAGAAGTGATATTTTGCAACAGTGTAACAATAGGCTACAAAATAAATGCAAATTATTTAAAATAGATCTGTAGTAGCCATAGACACAGGTTGTTCTAGAAGAGAAATCTATCTAGGCTTCGACGAAAATCTTCTATTGGAACATTGATGTTGTCAAGAGTCGGATTAATGCATTCACTATTTTTACGATTTCCTATAATGTAATGATATTCCAGTTTTACTTGATTTGCAATTGCCCAAAAGCAAACATTAACATAACTTGGAGAAAATATTTCAAGGACCTTTGCATTAGGGTTACACCATATTAAATTTGTTAGCCCAGCACCGTGAGGAGCAACAATATGCTCGGCACTTGAGAAGAGTGAGATTTGAGTAGACAGATTATGGTCCTCTAGCCATACTGGTGTAAATCCAAATTTTTCTAAATATTTAAGCAGATCATCTTCGTTTATCACTTTTCTTCTCTTTGCTTTTGATCTGCTGATATATAACTTAGGTACTTTGGAAACACTTGCTAAACCATTAAGGAAATTTTCACGTAAAAAAGCAATGACCCAAGCCGGAGGATTGCCTGTTAAACCGGGAAGAGAAGGAACAACGAGGTTCTTCGCTTGGATATGGAGATTCTTGTCAGCATAAATGAGCTTGTCCGAGGGTATTCCCAACATTGTTAATGTCTCATCAATAATTGGAATTCCTTTGTTCACAACGTACTTATCAATACTTTCAAGTCCCGATGTTTTTCTGATTATTTCAAATCTTGGTAGTGCATCCGTCAACCAATGAAAAAAATTTCCACCACCGGCAGTTGCCATAACGGCAATTTTTTGATCTGTTTTTTGAAAAAATGGAAGCTTAAGATAATTAAAGATTTGATGTGATTTTGCTTTTTTTGCAATACCTTCAATGCCAAACTGTAGGGAAACATCTAGTAATAACATGTCATTATGTGTAATGATTGTCCCTTTGTTAGTAACAACCCTTCCATTAGGAACTGTAAGAAGAAATGTTTCAGGATTTTCATGTATATATTTATCAGTAAAATTTCTATGAATTTTTTTATGAATTGAAATTGGAATATTTCTTCTGCTAATTGAAGAAAGCATATGCGCTTTATAGTCTAGAACATTTAAAAATTCTGAATTAAATAAATCATAGTATTCTCTAGAATATGTATAAAAACCCTTAGGTGAACCGATATGCTTAGATGTAAGAGGAAATATGGAAATAAATCTTATCATCCATCGTTTGATTTTTATTCTTAAATTTTTTAATTTTCTTCTAAAAGGTTTCATAACAAAACTCCAGAATGTGCTGCTAGATTCTAAATCAACTTCCGGGGTTGGTAATACAGTTTGATTTGTAGCCAACCAAGACGCCAGGATGATCCCAGAACATTAGAGTCATTGTTCAGTGCCTGTTGTGAAGAAAAGAAGGATCTGGACTACATGGCCACAATGAAGCGCGCATACTCGGTGACATTGCGCAGACCTAGAGAAACGCAGAGCAGATCTGCCGCTCCTTGATATCCGCAGTATTGGGGACAGCCATTAAGTTCATTGGTCTGGATCGGCAATGTGATCAAAGAGAAAAGACTCTTGTTAGCCAAAAAGTACTCCGAAAGTTGAGTATATAACGACATAAGTTACCCACTTCTACCTCCCGATCACAGTACGTGCGCGCCGCAATTTTTTCGTAATCTTGTGCTTAGCCTTACGCAGGAGGTAACTTAGCATGTAATTGTAGAAACCACGAAATGCCAACGGGTTATTGGTATCATCATTGTAGGTTGCGTGAATATCCTTCCACCCTAATCCCTCTAAAGCTAAGACGCGCAAGAAGGTGCTGGCATTCATCCATGCCCCGTCCACGTCATTTCCGAAAGGGCCTGCGGAATGTAACGGAAAAGAGTACATAACATGACTCCCCTCATTATCGCAGGCTATTGCACAATTTGAGTAATCTTCTGAGACGAAACGGGCGTTAACAGTTTGAACGCATCGTAGCGACCTTGTGTGACAAGTAAAGAAAATACTTCTATGGAATGCGACTCTGCTGAAATGAATGGTGGGAAAACACCTGCGTTGAACAAGCCCTTAAGAAGAGGAGCGTCATAATGCTCAATGTCTACTTTGATGTAGTATGGATCGCCATGTGTCTTCAGAAGATCGGAGATAGTCTTGGAGGGTAGTACTACATTTTCAAAATTGTCTACTTCGCTGGGCATAGGCGGTGGTAGTTGACTTAGAGCATGATACAATTTGTGGATGTAGAAATCAATCGGACCGCTATCTCCTTCCGCAGTGACAACACAATTCTCCACAACAAGTCTGCCAGCCTGCACTTCAGCGCCAAATTTCGCGTTAATTAATTCGCAAAGAATAGGATTTGCTTCGACGGCTTCCAATCAAAATTTAAATCGTGGCTCGAGGATGAATCACAACAGGTGCCGATGGTTCTGTAACTGCAGGATGAGTTTCAAAGATGCCCTGTAATTCAATTTTCCTTTATAAGGAATAGTCAGTTGAGCAGTTACGTGCAGCTCCGCAAGCACATGGCGCGTTAGCATTCACGTTTCGTCAGCCCTTCGGGGGTAACATGACCATTACGCAGTCGCAACATCACCGGGAACTCAACTCCGCGACGCACTCGATATGCGAGGTGTGGGGGAACATGTCAACCGGTTGGATGCGTCCAGAGACATAGAGCGATGAAAGACTTTTGACGTCTCGGGCCAGGGTGGCGGGGTTGCAAGAGACCAGGATCAGTTTCGGAGCGCCGATTTCCAGAAGCCTGGCGATGATGGCGGGCTGCATTCCGGCCCGAGGGGGGTCGGCCACGATCACATCGGGTTTCTTGGTGAGGTTGTCACTGATGGCCCGGGGGATGGTCCTGGCCACATCGCCGGCCAAGAACCGGCACCTGGTCCGGGGCAAGCTACGGGCGTTGCGGGCGGCGTTGGCTTCGGCGTTTCGCACGGCCGCTGGTTCCATCTCGAATCCCAGCACTTCCGAGGCTCCGCGTGCCAGATACAATGCCAATGCGCCGACCCCGGAGTACAGGTCCCAAAGGGTTTCCCGGCCGGACAACCCGGCGAAATCGCGGACCACTTCGTACAGTCGGTCGGCGGAGTGGGTGTTGGTCTGGAAAAATGATCGGCTGGAGATGGCCAGGGTCATGCCGCCCAGCTCGTAGAGCAGTTCGTCCGGGCCGGTAACCGAGATGACACGTTCTCCCTGGGCAACCAGGCTGCGTCCTCTGCGCACCTCATGTACGACCGTCTTGACCTGCGGGGCATGGCTGACGAAATGTTCGGCCAGCCGTGGTCCCATGTCCTCTCCGCGAGGATCGTGGCTGGTGATCAGGCAGGCCATCAAATAATTCGGATCATCGCCTCGGCGCAGAACCAGATGTCGCCAGAAGCCTTTTCCGGTATTCGGGTCGTAGGCGTCCAAACCGGAATTCGCGGCCCATCGGCCGACAATGTCCTGGACGTCGACCATTTCTTGCGGGCAAAGGAGACAGGTACGGATGGGAGTCGTCAGATTGGCCATGTTTCGGGGCCGCATGCCAATGGCCGGGCCGGTGGAAACTGCGAAGGTGTTCTTGCTGGAATCGTCTGTCCGCTTTGGCATAACGGCCTGGGGAGAAAAGGCGAACTCCATCTTGTTGCGGTATCCGCGCGTGACGGGCGAGGCAATGGTCGGCGCAACCACGGCGTCGACGCCTCCGATGTGGCGCAGGGTTTCCCGGACAAGTTCGCGCTTCCAGTGCAGCTGGCGGCCGTACTCCATGTGCAGCCAATCGCATCCGCCGCAGACTCCGAAATGGGGACAACCAGGAGGAACATGCTCCGCGGACTGCTCCACCACCTCCAGCAGTTCCGCCTTGGCATGCCGAGCCTTGACCGAGGCAACCCGGGCCAGAACCCGTTGCCCCGGCACCACCCCCGGCACGAACACGGCCATGCCTTCATGGCGGGCAAGGCCGTCGCCGCCGAGGGTCGGCTTGAGTACTTCCAATATCAGTTCCTGTCCCGGTTCAATCTGCAAGTTGATGACTTCCTTCAGTTATATGGGCAGCTGTGGCTGGAACGGCACTAACTGCGCGTCAAAAGGTTGGGAACACCTGAACTGCGTGCTGAGTTTTTCCATGGTCACGGCCGTTCAATGGATCAGGACTCATAGGTCACGGAAATGATCTCGTAGCGGATCTTGCCTCGGGGGGCGTCGACAACCACCTCGTCGCCCTCCTCCTTGCCCATCAGGGCTCTGGCCACGGGAGAAGCGAGGGAGATGCTGCCCTCGTTGGGGTCGGCTTCATCCGGACCGAGAAGGGTATATTTCTTGGTTTCTTCGGTATCCAGGTCCTCCAACTCGACGGTTGCTCCGAAAGCGATCCGCGATCCACCGAGGGTTTTGCGATCAATGACGTTGAAGCGGGACATCCGCGATTCGATGAACTTTATTTTGGCCTCAAGCATGCCCTGGCGTTCGCGAGCCGCGTCATATCCGGCATTTTCCCGCAGATCGCCTTCCTCACGCGCCACCTTGATCGCCTCGACGATCTCCGGACGTTCTCTCTTCAGCCGGTCCAGTTCTTTCTCCAGTTTCCGGAATCCTTCGACGGAAATGGGGATGGAATCCATCACATGTTCCTTTGATTGACGGTTGGGAGCATTATGCGCTCGATACGTTCCAAATGACGAAAAGCCAGGATACCCATTGCAATTGGTTTGGGCAGCCCTGGCCATAAATTCCCCCCTCGGGGAAGTCGTATATTTTTTGAGACAGGTATCCCATGGGCCGGGAGTGGTCAAGCCGTGCAAAAACGCATCACCTTGTTGTAGATATTATCTTGCCGAGTTACCCCATGCCGGCTTTTATCCTCAGCACGCACCACCCGCCGGCATGTGATTGACCTGCTCCGCAGCCTTGTGCAAGGAAATGCAGGGGCGACAATATTTTGGATTTCGGGTAAAGTCGGAATCTTTGTCGCCGGACAAGAATTGGTCAGGCTTTCCTCAGTGCCGAGGTTTCCGAACGGCTTCCACGCGAATCAACCAGGAGGCAAGGAGAATATGCATTTGCACGTGCTGGGTTGTTCCGGTTCCGATCTTCCGGGATACAACCTGACATCTTTCCTTGTGAACAAGACCTTACTGCTGGACGCCGGTTCCGTGACATCCAGCTTGTCCTCGGCGGATCAGGCGCAAATTCAGGATATCCTGGTCACCCACGCCCACCTGGACCACATCAAGGACATCCTTTTTCTGGCCGACAACCTGATCGAACTGGTGGTCCGCAACGAGCATGGTCCCGTGCGCATCCGAGCTCTCGCACCAGTGCTGGACAGCATCCGCACCCACCTGCTCAACGATACCATCTGGCCGGACTTTACCGTCCTGCCTGCCATCGGCAACCCCGTACTGACGTATAACCCGCTGGAACCCGGGGTTTGGGTGGACGTCAACGGCCTTCAGGCGGCGACGTTCCCGGTCAACCATGCCAAGGCGGCCTCGGGATACGTCCTGCGTGAAGAGTCAAGTGGAGCGAATTTCGCCTTTACCGGCGACACCGGACCAACCTCGGACTGGTGGCATTTTCTCAATGGCCTGCCTTTTTCTCTGGAACACCTGATTATTGAAGCCTCTTTTCCCAATTCCATGGAGGAATTGGCGTTGCTGTCCCAGCATTTGACCCCGGCTCTACTGCGCGTTGAACTGGACAAACTGCATGCGCGGCCGAAGATCTATATCTCGCACATGAAATCGACGTTTTCCAGCGAGATCCAGGAGCAACTCAACCAAGCCCTTGACGGCTATACCTACCACCTACTGCGCGATGGCGAAGACATCACTTTCTGAATTCCCTGATTTCACGGCATTTCAACAGCACATGGACAAGCTGGGCATGTTTCACATGCGCCTGGGCTTTGACCGAATGCGCCAAGCCGTGAAAAGGCTGGATATTGCCCGCCCACCCATGACCACGGTCCAGGTGGTGGGCACCAACGGCAAAGGTTCCACAAGCTTTTTTCTTGCCCGGATCGCCCAGGAACACGGCTTTGCCACGGGGCTTTTCACTTCACCGCATTTTCTGACGCTCAGGGAGAGGATCCGCATCAACGGACGACCCGCGTCGGAAGAAAAGGTTCTGGAGTGGGCGAACATCGTGCAGGAGAAGTGCGCGGACCTGGGGCTGACCTATTTCGAAACCATCACCCTCATTGCCATGGTGGGATTTCGCCGGGAAGGGGTCGACCTTGCGGTGCTGGAAGCCGGCCTTGGCGGACTCAACGACGCAACCACGACCTGGGATCCGGACCTGTTGCTGGTCACTCCCATCGGTCTGGACCATGAACAGATCATCGGCCCAGGCCTGGTGAACATTGCCCTGGACAAGGCCGGCGCCGTCAAAACCGGATCCACGGTGGTTTCGGCCCGCCAGGAGCCCGCGGTATTGGTCATTCTGGGAACAGCGGCTGCCTTGGACAGAGCAAACCTCTTCCTGGCCGATGAACAATGGGCTGTTCCCGGTACTTCCGGTTCTCACCTCCAAAACCCATCAGAACCGCTCCCGGCCTTGCCGGGCGCGCACCAAAGAACCAATGCCGGACTGGCCCTGGCAGGCTGGTCCAGACTCTGCGACCATCGGGGCTGGACCGTGCGGCCCGAGGCATGTCGCCGGGCTCTGGCCGACGCGGGTTGGCCCGGACGTTTGCAACGCATTCCCGGAACTCCGGAATTCATCCTGGACGGCGCGCACAATCCCCCGGCCGTGAAAGCTCTTGCCGCTGCCCTGAAGGAGTTGGAAATTCGTCCCGCGGCCGTGGTTTTCACCTGCCTCCAGGACAAGGATCTGGCCGCCATGGCTCCGCTTGTCCGCGCCATGACAGACGGGCCGATTCTTGTTCCTGGACTGCCCACGTATCAGCGCACCCGCCAGGCTGCCGAAGTCTGCCAAATTCTCGGCCCGCGCGCCAAGGCGGTCCAGGATGCGGCGGCAGCGTTGCGGGAAACCCGGCAGCTGAGCGGTCCGGTCCTGATCTGCGGGTCGCTGTACCTGCTGGCCGAAACGTATGCCCAGCATCCGGAATGGCTTGATTGTTGCGCTGCTTGAATTCCCGACTTCGGCATCATCTCCAATGGAGTCTTCATGTCTGAACTCTTCCGCCTTTTGCCCTCGGTCGATTTGGTTTTGCAACGGGTCGGCGAGGCGGATCAATACGCCCACCTGCCCCGTCCCCTGCTCAAGGACCTGGTGAATGTGTTCCTGGATCAGCTGCGCGCGGATATTCGTTCCGGGCGCATTGCCGCATCCGGGCAACTGCAATGGGCAGCGCTGCAAGCGCCGTTGGACGCGTTTCTGCAACGGTCTTCCCGGCCGCACTTCCGGCGCGTGATCAACGCCACCGGCGTGGTGGTGCACACGAATCTGGGCCGCTCCCTCCTGGCCCGACAGGCGGTGGAGGCCGTGACCGAAGCCTGCGCTTTTTATTCGAACCTTGAATTTTCTCTGGAAACGGGGCAGCGGGGCAGCCGCTACGCGCATGTGGAAGAGCTGTTGTGCAAGCTGACCGGGGCCGAGGCCGGGCTGGTGGTGAACAACAATGCCGCCGCGGTACTGCTCATGCTGGATACTCTGGCCAAGGGCAGGGAAGTGGTGGTTTCGCGGGGACAGCTCGTGGAGATCGGCGGGTCTTTTCGCATCCCGGACGTAATGGCCAAGAGCGGAGCCGTGTTGCGGGAAGTGGGGGCCACCAACCGGACGCATCTGCAGGACTATGAACGGGTGATCGGGCCGGAAACTGCGGCCCTGCTCAAGGTACACACCTCCAACTTCCGGATCATCGGCTTTCACAAGGAAGTCAGCCTCCGGGACATGGTCGCTTTGGGGGCTAGACACGGCTTGCCCGTGCTGGAGGATCTGGGCAGCGGCAACCTGTTCGACTTCATGCCCTACGGCCTGGATCACGAACCCACGGTGCAGGAGACCGTAGCCGCCGGCGCGGATGTGGTCACCTTCAGCGGGGACAAGGTTCTGGGCGGCCCCCAGGCCGGCATCATTGTCGGTCGCAAGGAATATATCGATCCCATCAAGAAGAACCCCATGAACCGGGCCCTGCGCATCGACAAGATGACCCTGGCCGCTCTGGAGGCCACGCTGCGCCTCTATCTTGATCCGGAATCGGCTCGCAGGGAAATCCCGACGCTGCGGATGATCACCGTCTCGGCCGAGGAGTTGAAGCGCCAAGCCGACAAGCTGGCCCGGGTTCTGCGCCGGGTTCTGGGAGGGGAAGCCGAGGTGCGGCTGTTGCCCGGCGCCTCCAGGGTGGGCGGCGGGGCTTATCCGGAACGGGATCTGCCCACGACTCTTGTGGGAATTCGCCCGCGCAACCCGGATTTGAGTGTGGAAATGCTGCGGGACAGACTTCTGGAGACCGACCCTCCCCTGGTGGGTCGGATCGAGCACAATGCCCTTTGCCTGGACCCCAGAACCCTCGCCGCCAAGGAACATGCCCTGGCAGCCAGGGTCCTGGCGGCTGCAATGGAAGTGGGAGGATAGCTACCCGATTCCTTCAAAAAGGACGCTGGAGAGATATCTTTCGCCGGCATCTGGCAGGATCACGACCATTGTCTTGCCTTCGAATTCCTCGGTGGAGGACAGCCGGGCAGCCGCGGCAACCGCTGCGCCGCAGGAAATGCCGCAGAGCAGCCCTTCTTCCAGGGCCAGGCGGCGGCCGAATTCCACGGCTTCGGCACTGTCCACTTTTTCCACCCGGTCCACCAGCGACAAATCCAAGGTTTGCGGGATGAAGCCCGCGCCGATTCCCTGAATCTTATGCGATCCGGGTTGCAATTCCTGTCCGGCCAGAGCCTGGGTGATCACCGGACT
Organism: Desulfonatronum thiosulfatophilum; assembly: GCF_900104215.1. Lineage (NCBI taxonomy): Bacteria > Pseudomonadati > Thermodesulfobacteriota > Desulfovibrionia > Desulfovibrionales > Desulfonatronaceae > Desulfonatronum > Desulfonatronum thiosulfatophilum. Next base: position 203,957 of record NZ_FMXO01000004.1, read on the forward strand.
CTCGGCCGGCTCAACCGCCACGGACAGGATTTCTTTGCCTTTCTGACGCTTGATGAAGCGGGAAACGCCGCTGATGGTTCCCCCGGTGCCGACGCCGGAAATCAGCACGTCGACGTCGCCGTCGGTATCGTTCCAGATTTCCGGTCCGGTGGTGGCTTCATGGATTGCCGGATTGGCCGGATTCATGAACTGCTGGGGCATGAACCAGTGCTCAGGATCATCGGCGGCCTTCTGCTCGGCACGGCTGATGGCGCCTTTCATCCCTTCCGAACCCGGCGTGAGGATCAGCTTTGCGCCAAAAGCCGCCAGCACCCGGCGTCGCTCCATGCTCATGGTGTCCGGCATGGTCAGGGTTAATTTATATCCTCTTGCCGCGCAGACATAGGCCAGGGCTATCCCGGTATTGCCGCTGGTGGGTTCGATGATCTCCACTCCCGGCTTCAGCACCCCGCGCTTCTCGGCATCCCAAATCATGGCCGCGCCGATGCGGCACTTGACGGAATAGGCCGGATTGCGGCCTTCCACCTTGCCCAGCACCCGAACCTTCCTGTTGCTGATGATACGGTTCAGCCGCACCAGGGGAGTGTTGCCTATGGAAAGGGAATTATCATTGAAAATGCGACCCATTATGGAACCTCCGCGTTAGATGAAGGACGGCGCCGAGTTGACGCCTAGGACGTTGAACAAGCTTGTTGAGTGATTTTCTTGGTAGGTAAGCAACCTGTACCTTGTAACCATGTCCGGCTTCAAGTATCCGCGGCCGCCCGTGACAATTTGATCAAAAACCGTATCTTGTCGTCTTTTTAGGCCCGCCATTGCCTGTTTCCCTGGAAACGGATAGACTGAGCAATCCGTACTTGCCACAAGGGGAGCTGCTCCTTGTGGCTTTTTTTACTCATCAAGGCCGGCCAGAGCCGAAAGGATAGTTATGATCATGGAACAAATACAGGCGGGCAGCTCGGTGGAGTCCGCTTGCCGGAAATGTAAAACCGTCACCGACCACCATGTCGTGGTCATGCTCGATGATAAAATCGGAAAAGTACAATGCAAGGTCTGCAGCGGAAAGCATGCCTACCGTCCTCCCAAGGAAGAACCCCTGCCCAAGGCCCCTCGCGTCAAAAAAGCGGCCGCGGGCAAGAAAGCCGTCGCACCCAAAAAACTTTCTCCCGAAGTGACGGCCCACTGGGAAAAAATGGTTCAGACCACTCCCCAGGAAAACATGCTGCCCTACTCCATGTCCGGAGCCTTCCAGCCCGGCGACGTCATCAGCCACACCACTTTTGGCCCGGGCTACGTCCAGCAGTTCATCAAGCCGAACATGATCGAAGTCCTCTTTCAGGACAGCGTGAAGAAGCTGCGTTGTTGCGCTTGAGGTATGGCAAATCCCGCCTAATGTGCCAAAGCGATGAACCAGGGGGATCATGGCTCAGGGCCGGAATGAGGGCTTGAGGGTCGCCATGCCTTCTGCCGCCTGATCCTGCCATGTCCCCCATCGAGTCTCCGGCTACCGTTCCCGCCGCAACACCGCATCTTCATTCTTCACCGGGCCCTTCGCCCGGCGCTTCGATACAGTTCAATCCCGCGTCCTTCCGGGCTGTTCTGCTGGTTTTATGGGTGCTGCTTTTTGTCACATGGAGCCAGTTCATGCTCATTGCGCCGCTGCTGCCGCGCATCAGCATCCGGCTGGACGTTCCGGAGATGCACCTGGGGTGGCTGATTTCCGGATACGGCATCTCCATGGGCGTCTGCACTTTGCTCTGGGGGCCGATTTCCGACCGCCTGGGGCGCCGTCGTCTCTTGACTCTGGCCGGCATGCTGATGACCCTGGTGCTTTTCGCGCACTGGTGGGCCACCAGCTTCACGAGCATGCTGGTGATGCGGGTTCTTTCCGGAGCCATTGCCGGCGCATTGACCACCGGAACCTTGGCCGCCGTGGGCGACTATATTCCTCCATCACATCGCGGTTGGGCCACGGGCTGGATCATCAGCGGCTTCGCCGCCGGACAGATTGTTGGCATCCCGGCCGGGGTCTTTCTGTCCGGCTTCATGGACGATCGTCTGCCCTTTGTCCTGCTCGGTCTGGTTATGGTCGGGGCAACGTGGTTGACCTGGCGCCTGTTGCCCCGGCTTGATCCCGCTCCGTCCATTGCCTGGGCGACGATGATCCTGGACTACCGGCGCTACCTGTCCTCGCCCCGGCTCCTGGCCGCATGCGGCGTTGGAGTTTGCGTCTTCGGAGGGATGGGGCTGTTCATCCCGTTTTTTCCGTTATGGATGGAACGCTCCTTGATGCTCTCCAGCCAGGATGTGGCCTGGGTCTTCTCTGCCGGCGGCGTTGCCGTGGTATTCAGCAGCGTGGTCCTGGGGCGTCTATCCGATCGTATCGGACGGCAGGGTCTGATTGTGTTTGGCTCCCTCGGGGTCGGCGTGTTCATGCTTGCTTCCCCGCTGTTGGCTCACTGGCCCGTGGGCGCTTTTCCGCTTTTCGCCCTGATCATGGGGTGCGCCGCAGCCCGGGGCAGCGCTTTCCGAGCTCTGCAGACCGAACTGGTTCCGCCGGGAGATCTTGGCCGCTATCTCAGTCTTTCCGCGGCATTCGAAAACATGGGATATGCCGCCGGCGGCGCCATGTCCGGCTGGCTCTTCGTCGCCTTCGGCTTCAGCGCCGTGGCCGCCTCCGCAGCCGTGACGGGTCTTGTCATCCTGATCCTGGTGCGCATCTTCCTGCAACCCCAATAAAAGCCCAAGCAGACCGACGCAAACTCTCTCCCGTCAAATCACCCGCCATCAAAATCGAAATCCAAATCGCAATCGCAATCGCAATCGAATCGAATCACCACCCCACCCACGCGCCTAAAAATCATCCTCCCTTTCCCTCCGACAAAACAGCCGCCGTCATCACATCGGAGAACCTTTCGTCTGGCCTTTTCCAGGAAAATTCGGTAAAGACGCCAACATAACCATATCCAACCAACCCAGTCCAATTTAACCTTGAAATCTCCAGTTAAGGAGGTCCATTGATGTTGTTCTCTTTTGGTCCTCAGGGACCGCATGGTCCTCAGGACCCGTTTTCACAGTTCAAGATCGAAGAGATGGACTTTTCCAAGTTTCATCGCATGCTCCGCCTGGGTCTGTTCGTTCTGGCCCTGATCGTGCTTTGGTCCGGATTGAACTGGGCCATGTCCTTCTACACGGACTGGCTCTGGTTCAGCGAGGTCGGCCATGAAGCGGTGCTCTTGAAAATCGTCTCCACGCGCGCCGGATTGTATCTCGGCGCGGCATTGCTGTTCCTGGCCCTGGCCGTTCCCAACATTGTCGCGGCTGTTCGGGTCACCGGGCGGATGTTCCCCCGCGGCGGCCACAAATTGCCGCCGCACATCTACAATGCTGCCAGAAATGTGCTGATCTGGCTTGCGGGCGGAGTCACCGCGGTGGCGGCCCTGCTTCTGGCAGCGGGTCCCGCCGCGGAATGGAATACGGTTCTGCGCTATCTGAACCAGGTGCCGTTCGACACCACCGACCCCATCTTCAACAATGATTTCTCCTTCTACATCTTCACCTTGCCGGCGCTGGAATTCTTTCGCTCCTGGCTGGTCGGACTGACAGTCCTGGTGATGATCATCGTGGCTGCGTTCTACTATCTGAACAGCATGCTGCGCGGAGAGTTCTTCGCCCTGAAAGGGCCGATCTTGTCCCATCTGGCCATCCTGGGAGCGTTTCTGTTCGTGCTGATTGCCGTCGGGCACTGGCTGAGCCGCTACGACCTGCTCTATTCGTCCATGGGCGCGGTCTACGGCGTCGGGTACACGGACAGTCTTGTCAATCTCCCCTCCAGGGCGTTCATGGCGGTTGTGGCCCTGCTGGTCGCCGCGGCACTGCTCGTTGCCGCCCGTTCCCACCGCAAGGAACTGGTGATCTGGTCCGTCGGCGCCTGGTTCGCCTTGAGCATCGTTCTCGGCAGCCTGCTTCCGGCCGTGGTCCAGCGCCTGCTGGTCGAGCCCAGCGAACTGGCTCGGGAAACCCAGTTTTTGGCCAACAACATCCACCATACGCGCCAAGCCTTCGGCATGGATCGGCTCAGAACCATGACCCATCCGGCACGAGGCGACGTTGATCACGCCACCCTGGAAGCCAACCAGGGCACGATCCAGAACATCCGCCTCTGGGACGAGGGGCCGCTGCTGCAAAGCTACAATCAAATCCAATTCTTCCGGCTCTATTACGACTTCATGGCCGTGCACACGGATCGGTATCAGGTGGGTGACCAGCTGCGTCAGGTCATGCTGGCTTCTCGTGAACTCTCCGCGGAAAAACTGCCCGCTGAGGCTCAGCGCTGGGTCAATCGCCACCTCCAGTTCACCCACGGTTACGGTGTGGCCATGAGCCCGGTGACCGAGGTCCAGGCCGGCGGACGGCCGGACTTCTTTATCCGCGATCTTCCGCCCGCGGGGGAGATTCCGCTGGAGCGGCCCGAGATTTACTACGGTTTGAAAAGCCTGGAATACCTGATCGTGAACAGCCGGATGCAGGAGTTCAACTTTCCAGGTCCGGACGGTCCGGTGTACACGCACTATCAGGGCGACGGCGGAGTTCAGCTCAGTTCGTTCTTCCGCCGCTTGATGTACGCCTGGCAGTTCAAGGATGTGAACATTCTCATTTCCGGCGAGGTTACCGCTGAAAGCCGGATTCAGTACCGACGCGTCGTGCAGGAACGCTTCGCCACCATTACCCCCTTCCTGATGCGCGACCGCGAAGCCTACTCCGTGGTGGCCGACGGCCGGTTGTTCTGGATCCAGGACGCCTACACCACCACGAATCGTTATCCCTATTCCACCCCTTGGGACCGTCGCTTCAACTACATGCGCAACAGCGTGAAGGCTGTGGTTGACGCCTATCACGGGAACATCTCCTATTATGTCTTCGACGAGGACGATCCCTTGATCCGCACCTACCAGGCCATGTTTCCCGGCCTGTTCAAGTCCCGGGACGAGATGCCGGAACATCTCCGACAGCATGTCCGCTACCCCCAGGACCTGTTCACGGTGCAGACCCAGATGCTCCTGCAGTACCATATGGAAGATCCGGTGGTCTTCTACAACAAGGAAGACCAGTGGTCCGTGCCCATGCAGCATTCCTTCGGCCGGACGGAAACCCTTCGGCCCTACTACATCGTGGCCCGTCTGCCCGGCGCCGAGCGGGAGGAGTTTCTGTTGATCCAGCCCTTTACGCCCATCAACCGGCACAATCTCGTGGGCTGGATGGCGGCGCGCAGCGACGGGGAGCATTACGGCGATCTCGTCCTGTTCCGGTTCCCCACGGGCCGGCACGTGGACGGTCCCAGCCAGGTGGAGGCTCGTATCGACAACGATGCGGTCATCTCCGAGCAGTTCACCTTGTGGGGGCAGGTCGGTTCGGAGGTTTTCCGGGGCATTCTCCTGGTCATCCCCATCGGCGATTCCATCCTTTACGCCGAACCGGTCTTCCTGCGCCCGGAAACCATCGATTTTCCGGAGTTGCGGCGGATCATCCTGGCGGATTCGCGGCAGGTGGTCATGCACCAGACCCTGGATGCGTCCATCAGCGCTCTCGTTGGCGATCTGCCGCCGGTTGCGCCGGTGGTGGAGATGCCTGAAGATGAGCCTGAGCCTTTCCTGAGACTCCCGGATTTCAACCAGGGATTACGGGATGCCGTGGACAAGCTGCAGGAGGTCGTGGACCAACTGCGCAGATTGATGCAGTAGATTCCATTCCTGCCATGAGCTTGAAACGAGCCGGCATCCGAGACGGATGCCGGCTCGTTTATTTTGATCGTCACATCGCATTATTTGGAGCAAGGAAGGTGAGGGCAGCGACTAATTGAAGTTCCGACGAGAACCCATGGCTTGACAACAACGAACGTGAATCTATGGAGAGGTAACAAAGACAAACCACGCCAACATGCCAAACGCCAACAGGAGGTCGAAACCATGATGGATTATGATCCTGTATTCCGGCACATCAAACATCCCGCTAAAAAGCAAGAAATTCTCGATGCCGCGGAGAAAGTCCGGAAGCATTGGGAGGAACTGGCCCTGGATCAAGGCCTGGATCCGGCCAAGAACGTTTTTCTCCAGGAAGGGGATAAAGAGGTACGGGTGGTGATCAGCGAGGAATTGTCCACGGTCTACAGGGAAGGCCCCGGCTCCTGGCGATAGTTTCAGGCTGGGCATGTACAGATTGAACTGGGTAATTACTGGGTAATTACAAAATAAGGCACGTATCATCATCTTATGTGTTTCATTGTGAATGTTTCATGCCCGTGTCATGCCGTTCAAAAACAACAACCTATTTTCGGAGGTCATTATGCAAAAACTCTTTACCATCAGCGCGTTACTCCTGGCACTCTCCTTGTTGTCCGCTCCCGTTTTAGCCCAGCACCAGCACGGCGCTCAAGATCAGGAAACGCAAGCCATGGATGCGCATCCGGTTCTAGGGGATCTCTCTGAAGAACAGCGTGAGGCTCTCAAGAACATGATCGAGTCCCACCGTCAGGAAGTCATGCATCACAACTTGCGCATGCGCGCCAAGCAGGCGGAACTGGACGTTCTCCTGGCGTCCCCTGAAGCAAACCAGGATGGTATTAATGTCGTGACCCAGGAAATTACCCAACTGTACGGCGACATCTTGAGAGTCAACAATAATCTGCGACGCGGAGTATTCGAGGAAACGGGCCACCTGATCCCAAGCGGTGCGCTTGGCGGCAAAGGGCAGGGCATGGGCGGCCAGGGCATGGGCGGCCGTGGCATGATGTCCGGAAAGGGCCGCATGATGAATTGTCCGATGATGCAAGGACATTCAGACGATTAAGTTTGCTCTTTTTTCAACAACAAAAAAAAGCCGCTCCTATGAGCGGCTTTTTTTGTTGAAACGAAATTACCTCACGACTATTAACGATAGGTGATCTAACCGTGGATCGCCATTCCGACCGGCCGTGTCTGATCCCACGCCTGTGGTACGGCAGACATAAGACCGGCTACCCTTTTATTTTGGGGGAATTATTGCTACTTGGTTCCATCTCCGCTTGTGGCTATATCACTATCCATGACCTGCAGGCCTGACCAATCCCGCCAGGCCCCTATCACGTATACCCTTTACTTGAGGAGCACGACGCGGCATGACGCGACGAAGAACACTACGACCCGCTTTCCGGACCATGGCCTTGGCTTTGATGATTATGGCCGCCTTTTCACTCCACCCTCAAGCCCTTTGGGCTTCCCAATCAATGGAGAAAGAACTGCCGGAAGCGGTTTCCACTAGCTTGGCCACCCTAGTCCAACGGGTCCAGGATCGTGAAGCAGTCATGCTTGTCAACGCGATACCACTCCTTGATTTTGCGAAAAATACCGCCTTGTCCAGGGACAACTGGAAAGTTGAGGATTTTATGGAAGCCACGGGCGCCTACTTTGGTTACTCCATTGCCTCTCCCGTGGACCGGATCGTGAAGTATCTCTATCACCCCGAGTTACCTCCATCAATTTTTCATCCATCGGTGGTTCGCGTTGGAAAGTGGGACGAGGGGCCTTCCGAGGACATCCCCGCGCTCTGGCAAGATTTGCATGAAAACGCCGTGGTCGCCGTCTATGGACAGGAGACGGAAGAGAATACGCCGGATGTAACTACAGGTGGATATTACACCTATCATGCCGACCGATTGATCTTATTGATCAACCATGGCGGGGAGAAGTACCTCCTTTCCATCAGCAAACAGAGGGACCAGTCCAGTGTGGGCCGGAAAGGGGTGGTCATCGGTGATGATGCGGACTGGAACTACTTTTATACGGATGAAGAAGGTCTAACGAAGGGAGGACTTGGCTGGGTCAACTCGTACATGTTCGATTCATTTTCCGTCACGGTGCTTTCCGCTGACAAATCCGATCCGGAACGCACGCAACATGTGATGTTCAAATGGGTCAGAGCCGGCTGGTCCGGCATGAACATGGTTCGCAGCGGGCATGTGCGCAGCGGCTGTGAGCGGTTTTCGCAAAGCCTGATCAAGTTGATGGAATCCGACAGGTTGCCGGACATTGAAACTTTCCAATCCATGACTCGGCATGTCCGGGCTATGGATCGTCGGGAACTGTCGCGGACATTGCAACCCTACATTGAGAAACTCCGGGAAATGAGCGCGGAGGATACCGTTCTCTCCAGGCGTTCATTCCAGCGAATGTTGGCTGAAGATGATCCTTTAGAACACTATTCCGACTATGCCCTGAAAAGTCTGGTCATGAAGGAATTTTTGAAAAAGAGTATCGGCATACCGGCAATGCTGACCATGTCTCATGACGATGTCCTGGCTTCGCTATTCCCTGAACATGATCAGGAAAGCTGAAAAGCTTACTTGGACTGGGGGGCGACGGGGCGGGTGGTGAACTTCTTGGGATCGATGCCGTATTTCTTGATCTTGTAGTTCACGATGCGGTAGCTGATGCGCAGGTCGCGTGCGGTTTGCAGCATGTTGCCGCGCGCTTTTTTCAGCGCGTCGACGATGATCTCCTGCTCGAACTTGGCCACGGCTTCGCCGAAGGAGAGGTCCGTGTCCGTTGCCGAGCTTTCAGCTGTCTGCAGGGTCGGCGGAAGATGGTACGTCCGGATGACCTCCTCGGTGCACAGCAGGACGGCCCGCTCCAGGCAGTTGCGCAACTCGCGGGCGTTGCCGGGCCAATGGTACTGGGTCAGCAGGTCCAGGGCCGGCGTGGAGATACGCCGGATCTCACGGCCGTATTCCTTGGAAAAAGTGTTCAGAAAATGTTCGGCCAGGGGCAAAATGTCCTCCCGGCGTTCCCGTAGGGGTTGAACGTAGATGGGGAAGACGTTGATCCTGTAGAACAGGTCTTCGCGAAACTGACCGGCGGCGATTAAGTCCTCGAGCTGACGATTCGTGGCGCAGACCAGCCGCGTATCCACGATAATGGTCTGCTCGCTGCCCAGACGCTGGATTTCCTTTTCCTGGATCGCTCGCAACACCTTGGCTTGCGCATCCAGGCTCAACTCTCCGATCTCATCCAGAAACAGAGTGCCCTGGTGGGCCAGCTCGAAACGGCCTTTCTTGTTCTGCACCGCTCCGGTGAAAGCGCCTTTTTCATGTCCGAAAAGCTCGCTCTCCACCAGTTCCGCGGGCAAGGCGGCGCAGTTCAGCCGGATCAGCGGCTTTCCGGCCCGCGGGCTGGCCATGTGGATGGCCTCGGCCAGCAGTTCCTTGCCCGTGCCGGATTCGCCACGCAGAAGCACCGTGGCCCTGCTCGGGGCAACCTGGCTGATCTGCTGGAGCACGAGCCGCATGCTTTTCGAGGCATGGACGATGTTCTTCGGCGAGAAGCCCGCATCATAGATGGCCAAGCCCTGCGCCATCAGGTGCTGCTGCCGGGCCATGTCTTCCTGCAGGCGGGCTACGCGGTGGGCGATAATTCTGGCCACAACCTCCAGGAACCGGCAATGAGTCTGCAGGACCTGCATCGGCGCCATGGGCAGGTCCACGCTGAGCACGCCGAGGATTTCCCGCCCACGCCCCTCCCGCTCTTCGTGTACCACCGGAACGCTGACAAAGGCCAAGCTCGCCATTTCTTCCTTGCTTCGCCCGAAAGCCCAGTTCAGGAATTCAGGATGCTCACCGATCACCGGGACAATAATCGGCTCGCCGGTGGAGAGCACTTGGCCGGTCACTCCTTGCCCTTCGCCATAGGAGACCTGGGTCGGTTTCTGTGGTCCGTGGGTCAGGCTCAGTTTTAGACTATGGGTTTCGGAATCATAGATGGCCAGAAAATTGCGCACGTATCCCAGGTTGTGGGACAAGACCTGGAGTACGGATTTCAGGCTGGTCTCCAGGTGCACGTCCGGCTGCATCTGGTCCAGGATCTCTTTCAGCGTGTCCAGACAAAGAGAAAGATTATCCAATGTGACTGCGCGGGATGGCATGATGTTTCTGACGGTTCCGATGGAAAAAGGCGAATGTATGGTAAGCTCTACAGCCTGAGCTTGCGTTTTTATCCGGAATTGCTTCCGTGATGAAAACGCAAGCTACAGGCTGAGAAAGTATTTGGCCGCTCATCCGGTTATGGAATGAATGGCATACTGATGAGCGCTTGCGGCGTTTCAGTTGAAAAACAATGCGTCCTTCGACGTGTGGTTAGCGTACTGCCTCCGCGCCGAGATGCAGAGCCTTGATGTTCGATTCCACCAGTTTGGGTGCAATGGAGGAAGAAATGGTCTTTTCCATCCTCTCCAGGCCGAAAGGCAGGCGGTTCAGGACGCACAGCGCGCCCAGCAGGGCCATGTTTCCGGCCGGTATTGATCCGGCCTGGACTCCAAGTTGCTGGCAAGGCAGGAAGTGGACGTTGGAAGTGCATTCCCGAACCATGCGTTCCATGTCTTCAAATGGCGGCGCCTGCTCGCGGCCGCAGGTGACGCTGATGGGCGGCAATTGTTCGCTGCTGCTCAGGATCAGCCCGCCGGGTGCGAGATACGCCAGCGCGCGCAGTGTTTCCAAGGGTTCGAAGCCGAGCAGGACATCCGCTTCGCCGGGGCTGATGCGCGGGCTGACATATCCGCCGATCAGCACGGTGGACTCGACGATTCCGCCGCGTTGCGCCATGCCGTGCACCTCGCCCGCCACGACTGGCAGACCTTCATCCAGAGCAGCCTGGGCCAGGAGCCGGGTTGCCGTGACCGTTCCCTGTCCGCCCACGCCGGTAAAAAATATTCGCATGCGGGACATGGTCAGCTCCTTTTCCGGGGTTTGATGTGTTCGCAGATCTGGACGCAGAACATGCATCCATTACACTGGCTCTCATTGATGGCCATTTTCCCTTCCAGAACGTAAAAAGCGGGGCAGGCCAGATGATCCATGCATTCGTTGCAACTGTCGCAACCTTCGTCCACCGCTGCCACCGAGGGGCGCTTCCGACCCAGGGCCCTGCGGGCGAAGAGCGGGCAGGGCTCTTCGGTGATCAGCACCCGGACGCCGGAAAGGGCTTTCAACTCTTCCAGGGCCTGCTTCGTGGCCTTGAGATTGAGAGGATTCTGCACCCGGACGTGTTCCACGCCGCAGGCCTTGACCAAGCCCAGAATGTCCACTCTTGCGGGATTGGGTCCCATCAAGGAGTGTTCAACACCGGGATGCGGCTGTTGTCCGGTCATGGCCGTGGTCTTGTTGTCCAGGATGATTACCAGCAGGTCGCGCTGGTTGTAGACCGCGTTGGCCAAACCGGTGATCCCGGAATGGAAAAAGGTGGAGTCGCCGATATAGGCGACCACGGTGCGTCCACTGACCTTGGCCAGTCCCGAGCCCGTGGAGATGGAGGCCCCCATACAGACGCAGGTGTCCGCGGCCCGCAGAGGCGGGAGAACGCCCAGGGTGTAGCAGCCGATGTCCGATGAGTAGAGCGCGTCGTCGCCGAAGACCTGACGCACGCTGTAGAACACGGAGCGGTGCGGGCAGCCGGCACACATGTTCGGCGGCCGCATGGGCAGTTGCTTCGGTGTCGGGCAGGGAGCGGCCATCTCGGTCGGCAAGCCCAGGATCGCGCTCAGGGCCTGCTTGAGAATCAGAGAGGAGTATTCGTCGAACAGGGGCAGATGTTGCCCTTTTCCATGGATCTCCAGGGAAAGTCCAAGTCGCTGTGCCAGGGCCCGGATCTCTGTTTCCAGAATCGGCTCGCCCTCTTCAACGATGATGACCTTGGAGAGCTTTCGAAGATGGTCTTCAATCATCCGCTCGGGCAGGGGATAGGAAAATCCCAATTCCAGGACCCGGATCTTGTCCTTCAGGTCCAGGTCCAGCAGGGCGTCTTGCAAATAGGCCCGGCTGATCCCCGAGGCAATGCAGCCGACTTCGCCCTGCCCGGATACGGTGTTGTAGCTCGAATTCTCCGCCAGTTCCCGGTATTGCTCCAACTTTTCCAACAAAATCTTGTGCCGGGCTCGGGCCACGGCGGGAATGATCACGAAGCGCCGGGGGTCGGAAACAAAATCATTGACCTGAAGAGGCTCGCGCATCTCGCCGAAGACCACTTCTCCGCGCTGATGGTTCACCCGGGTGCTGGTGCGCAGCATGACCGGCTGCTCGTGCTTCCTGGACAGTTCCAGGGCCGACTTGGTCATGTCCTTCATTTCCTGGGCGCAGGACGGCTCCAGGCAGGGCAGCCCGGCCAGGCGGGCATAGTATCGATTGTCCTGTTCGTTCTGACTGGAATGGCATCCGGGATCGTCGGCGCTGAGCAGAACCAGTCCGCCGGGGGCGCCGAAATAGGCCACGCTCATCAATGGGTCTGCCGCGACGTTCACGCCGACATGCTTCATGGTGACCAGAGTCAACGCACCGGCCACTGTGGCGCCGATGCCGACCTCCAGGGCCACCTTTTCGTTGGTGGAGTATTCAAAAGTGTAAGAACCCTTGTCGCTCAAGCGAAAGAAGGTGTCCGGCACTTCGGAAGACGGCGTTCCCGGATAGCAAGAGATGAAGTTGATGCCTGCCTCCAGAGCGCCGCGGACAATGGCCTCATTGCCCAAAAGGAGGTGCTTTTCTCCCGTTTGTCCCGCAAGTAGTAAGTCCATGGCAATTCCTGTGTTAGCGTTGAGTTAACATTTATGATCTGTCTTGGGCCGCTTGCTGGCGAATCCTGGCTTTTCGGAATTCCAGGAAATCGGCATGCTGTAAGCTGCCGCGAGTCTTGAGTTCGTCATAGGTGTCCAGGGCCGTGTCCCAATGCCCGGCGGCTTCCGCTGCTTCGGCCAGCTGCCAGAGGACAATGGGCATGAATTCTTCCGATGCGCTGTCGCGCAAGGATTGCAATTCCGTCACGGCCTCATCGGCCTGGCCGAGATGCAACAGGGCCGTGGCCTGTCCGAGTCGAGCCGTGGTCACCCAGTTGCCCGGGGTAAGCGCTGCAAGTTGGTTCCAGTACTCCAGGGCCGTGGCCCAGTTCTGGACGTTCTGGGCTGTCCTTGCCGTTTCCAGGTGATGGCGGGGCAGAAGGGGTTTGGCCAATCGTCCTTCGATTTCCAGAAGGGCATTCAATCGCTCTGCTCCCTGTGTTTCCAGCAGGACCTGATCAAGGGCTTCTTCACTTTTGGCCACCCGACGTTCCTGATATGCGCCGTAACCGGCCGTTCCGGAGATCAAGAGCACGAGCACACCCACGCCGGCTGCGATCCACTGCCAATGGTTCACGAGCACATGGAAGAATTGTCTGGATGGGGTTCCGATTTCCGCTTCGAATTGTTCTGTTAGGCCTTTATCCGGAGCCTTTCCCTGTTCCGGAAGGGGCTTCTGATCTTTTGTAGACTTTGGCGACATCTTTTCTCCTCATGAAGGCATTAGATAACTGTGACTGACTGCTCAGCTACACATAAATGTCATAAAGGTAAAGCATGTCCGGCGTAACGGCAGCTCATTCTGAATGATAAGTGGAAAAAATAATGTGGTAATCGGAGAAGGAGTTTTCTTTCTAATTCATGGAGATCAAGGCAACTCCGGCCACCATCAAAGCGGCGCAGGCGACTCGTCGACCCAGATCCTTCTCGCCGAAGACGAAATGCCCGAAAAACACGCCGAAGACGACGCTCATGCGTTTGATGGAAACCACGTAGGCGGCAAGGGTCAGGGTGATCGCCCACATTTGCAGAACCAGGGCCAGTGCGCCAAAGAGGCCCACCAAGAAGAGGGCTTTGAAATTGCGGCGCAGTTGCTGCCACGGACGGTGCGATTTCAGCAGAGTTACCGGCAGGAGGCCCAGGCTCATGGCGATGAAAAAACAAAAGAGCCAGAATGCCGGTGAAGAATTGGTCACGCCGACCTTGTCCAGATTCGCCGTAAAGCTCCACAGGAACGCCACCAGCAGCATGATCCTTGGTCCTGGTTCGTCCCACAATGCCCGGATTGGAGCCAGCAACCCGCGTGACTTGCGTCCCAGGTGCATGCCATAGGCGCCGGCAATGATCAGGATCATGCCCGTCGCCCCCCGCAAATCCGGAAATTCTCCCAGGATCAGTGGAGAGGTACCCAGCATGAACAGCGGGGTGAATGTGAGCATGGGCAGCGTCAGAGAGAGATCGGAAGCCTTGATCGCTCGCATGTAGAGGGTAATGGCCACCATGTTCAGGCCCACCCCGAAAAACAGAGCCCAGATAAAGTCGTCCCCTATGGACGGGATGCCGTCCCACCAGAGGTACAGACCGGTGAGGGGCAATCCAAATGCGCAGTACGACCAGGCCAGCAGGTATTCATCGCCCAGCACCAGCTGGCGCTTGCTCAGAGTGTCCTTGACGGCCTCGAAAAAAGCCGTGCCCAGGGCGAGAAGAGCCCAAAACATGCGTTAGCGGAAAAAACCGAGCAGGCCGAGAAAGCCGAGAAATCCGAAGTATCCGAGCCAGCGCCATCGTCCCGGCGCTCCCCAGGCGCCGAAGGCGGCAAAAGCGGCAAAAGCACTGAACATGGGTTTGAAAAAGCCGAGCAGTCCAAGAACCCCCAATACTCCGGAAAGCTGGATCATCCGTCCAAATTCCATGACATCCTCCGTAGGCTATGAACATTTGTTGCCGGGTTCCGTTTCCTGGTCCGACCCGTCATTGGCCACGCCCCCGATGCAGTGCCCGTCCCAGGAAGAATCTTCTTCCACCGGCTCAACGTGAATTGTCAGAGAGGCATTGTCCAGTCGTGATTCAACGTGCTTTTCGATGCGGTCGCACAAGTCATGAGCCTCTTTCACCGTGCATTTGCCTGGAATCAGCAAATGGACGTCGATGAACCGCTTTGAACCGGATTTGCGGGAGCGCAAGCCGTGAAAGGGAGCATCCGGAGCCTGCTCATGCAGAGCATCCTTGATGATCTGGATCTCCGTCGAGGGAAGGGTGTGGTCCATCAGACCGCTCCAGGAGCGGCGCAGCAGGTCGAGGCCGGAGCGCAGGATGTTCACGGCAACGGCCATGGCGATCAGCGGGTCGAGAAAAACCCATTCCTCCGGAGCTGCCATAATTACCGCAACCCCCAGGATGACGGCCAATGACGTCCAGACGTCGGTCATCAGATGCTTGGCGTCCGCTTCCAGAGCGATGCTGTCGAACTTGCGGCCTCCGTGCAACAGAAGGCGGGCCGCGCCCAGATTGATCATGGCGGCTACGGTCAGCACCGCGGCGCCGAGTCCCAGGCTCATCAGGGGCTCCGGCGCGAACAGACGCTGCAGGGCAGTGTAGAAAATCGCCACGGACGCGATGAGAATCAGGGTGCCCTCCACGCCGCTGGCAAAGTACTCTGCCTTGTCGTGTCCGTAGGTATGCCGCTTGTCAGCGGGGCGGGCGGCGAGGACCAGAGCCGTGAAGGTGACCAGACCCGCGGCGAGGTTGATCACGGATTCCGCGGCATCGGAAAAGATGCCCACCGAACCGGTCATCCAGTAAGCCCAGAACTTCAAAGCCATGGTCACCAATGAGGCGGCCACGGAAACCAGGGCATAGCGCGCGGGTGTATTCAACACGGTCATGGTTGATTTGTAAGACACAAGGTGCTGACTGTCTAATGGATCGGAATAACTCCGGGATTCTTCAGCACATTATCCCGCATTTCGTTTCCAGCTCCCATGCCGGTTCAGGTGCACCAGGCCCGGCTATTCTGGCGTCTCGGATGATGCAGGGGGGCAAGGGCCGACGACGCCCACAGTCATGCTCTTGCGAACCTAAAATTCAGGTCCCGCAGAGCCAGAACTCCTGCTTCGTTCCGTCCTTGAAAGCTGCGGCAAGGCTGTTGAACAACGTCTGCTGTCCGATGCTCTGGACATGGCAGCGCTTCCGTTTCCGCTTTGATGGCAGACGTGATTTCAGTTCACGCTACCCTTTCGGCTCCACGACTTCCATCCCTTCCATGAAGGGCCGCAGAGCCTTTGGGATGACCAGACTGCCGTCTTTTTGCTGATAGTTTTCCAGGATGGCCACCACTGTACGCCCCACGGCCAGGCCGGAGCCGTTCAAGGTGTGCACGAAGAGATTCTTGCCGCCGGCCGTGGGCTTGAAGCGGATATTCGCGCGCCGTGCCTGGAAGTCCTCGAAATTGGAACAGGAGGAGATTTCCCGGTAGGCGTTCTGGCCGGGCAGCCAGACTTCGATGTCGTAGGTCTTGGCCGCGGAAAAGCCCATGTCGCCGGTGCACAGGGTGATCACCCTGTACGGCAGTTCCAGGAGCTGAAGGATGGTTTCGGCATGGCCGAGGAGCAGTTCCAACTGGTCGTAGGAGGCGTCGGGATGGGTGAAGCGGACCAACTCGACCTTGTTGAACTGGTGCTGCCGGATCAGCCCCTTGGTATCCTTGCCGTAGGCGCCGGCCTCGGAGCGAAAGCAGGGCGTGTAGGCGGCATAGGCCAGGGGCAGGACGTTCTCAGCCAGGATTTCTCCGCGATGGATGTTGGTCACCGGCACTTCGGCCGTGGGGATCAGGAAAAAATCCGTCTCTTCGAGCTTGAACAGATCATCGGCGAACTTGGGCAAATTGCCGGTGCCGGTCAAGCTGTCCCTGTTCACGATGAACGGCGGCAGGACTTCCAGGTAATCATGGCGCCGGGTATGCTGGTCCAGCATGAAGTTGATCAGAGCGCGTTCCAGGCGGGCGGCCCACCCGGTCATCAATGCGAATCTGGCCCCGGTTATTTTCGCGGCCCGCTCGAAATCCAGCCCCTGCAGGCGGGTACCCAGCTCCCAGTGCTCCAGGGGGGCAAAATCCCATGCGGCCGGCTCGCCCCAGCTCCGCAGAACCGGGTTGTCGGCTTCGCTGCG
The DNA here is from genome assembly GCF_900104215.1 of Desulfonatronum thiosulfatophilum. Taxonomy (NCBI): domain Bacteria; kingdom Pseudomonadati; phylum Thermodesulfobacteriota; class Desulfovibrionia; order Desulfovibrionales; family Desulfonatronaceae; genus Desulfonatronum; species Desulfonatronum thiosulfatophilum. The sequence goes on from NZ_FMXO01000004.1 coordinate 220,751, forward strand.
TCCTACGGGTACGGTTTGGTGCGGCAGGTTGGGCACGTTGAGCAGCCAATCCTGGACATTCTGCTCCAGGAATTTCAGCTCGCCGTCCAGGGACTTGATCCTCTGGGACAGCTCGGAAAGCTCATCCATCAGCGCGGATGCGTCTTCCTTGGCCCGCTTGCGCTTGGCTACCTCGGCTGAGGCCTGATTGCGCCGCGCCTTGCCTGTTTCCACTTCCTGCAGCAATGCGCGGTGCCGCTCCTCCATGGTCAGAAATGCATCCAGATCAATATCAGCCCCGCGATTTTCCAGGGCCTTGCGTACGCGTTCCGGAGACTGGCGAATGAATTTCGCGTCAAGCATGGCAATCCTCTATTATTGAAATTTATCGTTAAGAGTTAAGCGTCTATCACCACGTGTCCCATGCCGCAACTGCGCAAAGCTCGACTTTGCGATATAATGGCGGTAGGCGAAATACCACGCAGACTACGCTGCACCAGGCGCTTGCGCGGATTCAACAAGCATATTCTCGATCGAGCACTATTGATCATGAGTAACTACTCGCCAGCGGTCCGGCTTGTCTCGATTTTTCGGCCTCGCAACTCCTTCGTCGGCTTCGCAGCATCGAACCATTGCGTGAATAAACAGCATTTGGCGCTTCAAGCGCCCGGCAATGGTTCGATGAACGAATCCGGACTCAGTCAGGCAGGCGATGCCAAAAAATCGAGACAAGCCGGACCACTTCATGCCATGCAATCAACGGTGCTGAATAATTACGATTATGAACAGATATCTCGTCATTCAACTGGCCCGGTTCGGGGACATCGTCCAGACGAAACGGCTTGTCCGGGGGGTATGCGCGGATCAGGAGAATGAGGTGCATCTGGCCGTGGATGCCGGTTTGGCGGATCTGGCCGGGCTGCTTTATCCCGGTGTTCGGATTCACGGTCTGCCGGTGCACGGTTCCCGGTTCGATCCGGGCGTTTTGCTCCGCACTTGCGGGACGATTTTCGCCGACTGGAAAAGAGCTGATTTTCACCGCGTCTTCAATTGCAACCATGGCGGGTGCAACCACGTCCTGGCCGGACTCTTCGCACCGGAGCAGCTTATCGGCTATCACTGGCGCCATGGCCAAACCCTTCGTGGACCATGGCCGGAGATGGTTTTCCGGTTGAGTGCCAACCGTCTCGCCAATCCCTTGAATCTGATGGATTACTGGGGCCACTTTCTGCAACCTGCCTTGGCGCCGGAATTGGTGAACCCTCCTGCCCGGCCCAAAGGCGGCGGACTGGGCGTGGTCATGGCCGGCAGGCACGCCCGGCGCAGCCTGCCCATTCCCGTGCTTGGCCGGCTTGTGCAGGCGGCCGCGGCCAAATTCGACGGATCGATCCACCTGCTGGGAACACAGGCCGAACATCCTGCCGCCAGACAGCTCCGGGACCATCTCCCCACCACGGTCCAATCCCGGCTGAAGGATCTCACAGGCAAGACGAACTGGGCGGCCTTGTGCGATGTTGTCCAGGGCCTGGATCTTCTGCTCACTCCGGATACGGGAACGATGCACCTTGCCGCGCACTTGGGAACCCCAATAACGGCCTTTTTTCTTTCGTCGGCCTGGTGTTTCGAAACAGGCCCTTACGGCGAGGGTCATCATGTCTGGCAGGCCGTGGAGTCCTGCGCTCCCTGTCTGGAGTCGGAGAGTTGTGGGCGTTCCACAGCCTGTGTTCAGCCGTTCACGGACAGAGCGGTTTTGGCCCGGCTCAGCGGCGATGCTCGCCGACCGCTTCCCGAGGGGCTCTGCCTGCTACGGACAAGTGTGGACGACTTCGGAGCGCAATTCAATGCCCTCGCTGGCGAGCTGCCTGAGCAGGAGCCGCGCACGGGCAGGCGAGAACTGCTCCGATCCCACTGCCTGCGGCTGCCGCCGCGCAAGCTGGCCATGGAGCAGGAGCCCGCTTCCTCCTTGTACAACGAAACCGACTGGATGATCGAAAAGACATGAGTCATTCCCTGCGTATTCTCACGGTTCTGCCCATGTATGGCGGCTCGCTGCCCATCGGCCGCTACTGCGCCCAGGCCCTGAAGGAGCTTGGCCATATCGTGGAAATCTTTGACGCACCGGCTTTTCACGGCGCCTTCGCTGCCTTGAAGGAGCAGCGCATCTCCACGGATCGGCTGATATCTCTGGAGAACAGCTTTCTGCAGATCGTGGCCCAGACCATCCTGGCCAAGGTGGAATCATTCCAGCCGGACCTGGTCCTGGCCCTGGCCCAAGCGCCGTTGAGCCGCCAGGCCTTGCAACGCCTGCGGCGGGACAAGGTGCCCACGGCCATGTGGTTCGTGGAGGACTTTCAGGTGTTTCCCTACTGGAAGGCCTTTGCCCGGCATTACGATTTTTTCGCGGTGATTCAGAAGACGCCGTTCCTGGATATGCTCACGGAGCTGGGACAGGAAAATGCGCTGTACCTGCCCTTGGCCGCGGATCCGAATTTTCATCGGCCCCTGGAACTCTCCGCCGTGGATCAGCGTCGCTACGGCGCGGACATCTCCTTTCTGGGCGCAGGGTATCCGAATCGTTTGTCTGCTTTCCGGCAGTTCCTGTCCCTGGATTTCAAGATCTGGGGCAACGACTGGCCTGCTCACGGCGCGCTGACCCCGCTCCTGCAGCGTCCGGGAGAACGCATCAGCGCCGAGGAAGCGGTCAGAATATTCAATGCCTCCCGAATCAATCTCAATCTGCACTCCAGCGTGAAGGCGGAGCCCATGGTTTCCGGCGGCGACTTCGTGAATCCCCGGACCTTCGAGCTGGCCTCCTGCCAAGCCTTCCAGCTCGTGGACCGCCGCGCCCTGCTGGGCGAACTGTTCACGGACGAGGAGGTGGCCGTGTTCGAGGACATGGAGGGGCTGCACGCCGCGATGCATCATTATCTTGCACGCCCTCAGGAGCGACTGGAAATGAGCCGCAGGGCCAGGGAACGGGTGCTGCGTGAACACACCTACCGACACCGGATGGAAACCTTGCTGGCCTTCATCCGCGAACGCGGCGCTTTCGGGACTGCGGCAGCCGAAACGGAATTGCACCCTTCCGCATTATCCGAACTCTCACCGGACCTGCGCCAGGATGTCCTGCAACTCCTCCAATCCCTCGAGCTGCGGCCATCGGTCAGCTTTTCGGATCTGATCTGGGCCATCCGCCAACGCAGCGGCGTCCTCAGCGAACTGGAAACCGCCCTGCTGTTTCTGGACGAATGGCGCAAGCAGTATGTCGCGAAGAGATAGGGGGAGCGGGCTATTTGATGGGAAGGGCGGGCGTGTGCTCGTTTTTCGGCAGTGTAACCGTGACGTGGGTTCCTTCTTCCTCGGTGCTGGTGAAGGAGATTTTGCCGCCGTGGGTGCGGGCGATGAGCATGGCGCTGTAGGTTCCGAGGCCCGTTCCCCGGGCCTTGCCCGCGGTGGCGTAGCGTTCGAAAAAACGATCCCGGACTTCTTTGGGAATGACGCCCAGGTTGTGGACGTCCATGACCCAGCTCTCTTCGGTGTGCCGGACGTTCAAACAGACCTGGCTCCCGGCCGGGGCGGCCTCCAGGGCGTTGTTCAGCAGATTGGTAAGCATGGAGTGGATGTTGCGCCGTTCGCCGAGCATCTCCAACGGTGTGTTCCAGTCCAGGGGGTGATCGTTCAGCAGATAGGCGACGCGGACGTTGCCTTGGTTGCGCAGGGCCTCGGTCTCCTGGTCCAGCGCCCGGATTACCGCCGTAAGATCGAACGGAACCGGCTGCAGGGTGTATCGGCCCTCTTCCATGTTGAACAGGTCCATGGAGTTGGTGATCATTTCCATCATACGCCTGGCGGAATCGAGAATGTGGCTGATAAAGACCTTTTGCTGCTCCGGAGTTTCCTCTTCCAGCAGACCTGCGAGCCCGATGATGCCCACCAGAGGGGTCTTCAGGTCATGCTGGACGATGCGTTCGACGTCCTTGCGCAGGTTGGCCACCCGGCGCTGTTCGGTAATGTCGCGCTGAACGCAGACCATCTGCCGGATTTCATCCTGATCGTTGAACACGGGCCAAGCTGAGACCTCCAGGAACAGAATTTCTCCCTCGGCGCCTTGATGCTCTTTTTGCAGCAAGCAGGGCGAGCGGTTTTCCAGGAATTTTTGAATGGGACAGGCGTTCTCTGAACCATCGCTCAAGCCGGCGCGCTGTGCGACTTCCTGAAAATCCGTTCCGACCAGCTCAGAGCGGCTCATCCGGTAAAATTTCGTAAAGGCGTGATTCACGTCGAGGATGGACATGTTGTCCATGTCCACCAAAGCAATGGCTTCCGGAATGCTGCTCAGAATCGTCCGGCTCAGCATTTCGGATTGTCGCAACTGCATCGTCCGCTGTTCGACCATTTCCTCCAATTGCGTTTTGTATTGTTCCAATGCCCGGATATTTGATGCCAGGGCCTGGTCCCGGCGGCGCAATGCGGATGCAAGAACGCCGATTTCATCACGTCTTGTTTCGCCTGGGTACTCCGGCAGGTCCTCCTGGAATTCCGAGGAAATCTGGGTGGTCAGCCGGGACAGGTCCAGGAGGTAGTGGCCGCTGATGCGCCAGACAAGGTAGATGAAAATGGGGACAAAACAAAGAAACAACAGAACGCCGACCATCAGGATATACAGGATGCCCGTCTGGAGCGGAGATCTGGAAAACCCGACCTCGATCCATCCCACGGATTGGCTGTTCACGAAAATCGGTTCAGTGAGCACATGCGCGGCCATCATTTCGCGTTCCATGATCAGATGTCCGTTCTGGTCCTGGATGCGGATCCCTTCAATACCCTCATATTCCATCACCAGCTCAAGCTGACGCACCAAACCGAGGTAGTCCACGGCCTCAATGGCGGGAGCCAGGGACACCGCGGCTAGGCGCATGTGCGAGCGGATGCTCTGCTCATGGCTGCGGGCCAGATAATTGTAGCCGGACAAGAATCCCACACCTACGCCGATGAATGTCATGCCCGCGGCGATCAGGGCAATCCAGAGCGCAAGACGCGTCCGCAATGATGTACTGGAAATGCGATGCATCACGAGATGTCTAAACCTTCTCCAGGAGATCGTTGAAAATATTGCGATGCAGGATTTCCGCGTCACGGATGGCCGTAATCCTGGCTCGCAAGGGCTGACTCAGGTCATGCTCGAGGATTTCCGAGTAGAGGTCCACGGCGCCTTGTTCCGCGGCGATATCCAGCAGCACAAGCTGGCGGGGAGCGACTCCGGATCGAGGCGGCCAGACCGCCAGGGTGGGGGTAACCCCCGAAGCGATCAGCACATTGACCAGGGTCACCGCATGGTCGACTTCGTCGGCGATTATTTCCTGGATGGTCTTGGCGAAAGTCGGGTTCACCCAGTGGGACAGCAACCCGGCATGGTTGGCGTATTGGACCATGGCCCCGTGTTCATGCTGCAGTGCCAGGGTCATCAGTTCTTCAGCCTTGCTCAGTCCGGCGCCCGTTCCCCGCAACTGCACAAAAGATTCGTCACGGGTCCAGGCCAGACCCGGGGAAGCCAGCAGCAGCCCAGCCGCGCCCAATCCGGCCTGCAGCAGCTTTCTGCGACTGCCGCAAATACCCCCTGATTGGCAGGGTGCCGAGTCGTGGTCGTTGGGGGCGAACAGGGAAATGGTTTTATGGCTCATAAAAAATCCTTGATGCTTTCGGACGGACCGTTCCCGAGTGGGGGGAGATTCCGCGAAGGTGGAAGGGTTCGAAGGTCTGCATTGCTGCAACGCGGCTTCGCGGACAATTTCAATCCTCTACAACCCCGCCAGTTTGCCCGGCTCAATACCGAAGACGGAGAAGAAAAAGGGCAACAGCAGGCCCATCAGCCAACACAAAAGCTTGTTGTCGCCGCGGCGATGCTTGATGAACCCGAATACCGGCAGCAAACCGATAAGACTAATGGCGCCAACCCATTTCACGCATGATGTTCCCTGATTCATGATGTTGTGCCGCAGCGGTGAAAACTGGGAGGGGGGAGTCCCGCCTCGATGCGCCGGTATTCCATGGCCACTTGTTCTTTCAGCCACTCAGCCAGCTCGCCGTGCGTCTGTATCGCTGCAAAATCAACCTTGCAGCCACATAAAAGCTGGAGCGTCAATCCATAGGCGGGAAGCATCATCGGAGTCAGGCCGGCAAGGAAATACCCGCTGTATTCGGCAGCATGAACGAGGCGAGCTGCCCCAGGATCGGCCAAATCCACCGTCAGATAAATCACATCCACGCCTTCTCGAGACAGCCTTCTTGTTTCGTGCAAGAGAACCTGGGCGTAATCCGCGCCAACGGAGACGATTTGAATTCGTCCCACATTGATGTAGGTCGCTGCTGAAACCGTGTACACTGTTTTGCGCCCCGTTAAATCCGCCTGTTCGTCGCCTTCGAGCAAGCACTCCTCGGGCAATGGGGGGGCAAGCGCCGCCAGCAGTCGCCTGAGCACCGGCGCATGATCGTGAGGCAAATAGAGCGTTTGCACCGGCAACGGATGGGTGCAACGTACAGACAGGAACGTGCTTTCACGCTGTTTGAGTTCGTTATTGATGCCTTTGAATTTCATCGTGCCCGGCGCGTAGGCAAGAAGCAGCGCGATAGATTGAAATCCGAATCGGCTACAGGTCTTCTGCGTGTAGGGATGCGTCGTCACAGCATGCGCGTACAGGATCTTTTCCTTTTGGTCGGCGGCGTAATCCATGGCCGCGCGAAGCATGTGCTCCATGAGGCCCATGCCGCGCCATTTCGGATCAACCACCGCCACGCCCCATTCCAAAGCCCCCGAGTCCGTCGACTCTTTCATCAGTGTCAAATGTCCGACCAAACGGCCGGAAGGCGTTACCGCCCCCCACGATTTGAGCTGGCCGGAGTGAAAAAACGCGCGTACGCGGTCAGGGTAGTAAATGTCCTCGTAAACATAGGAGAAGCCATAGCCGCGAAAAACCAGCCGCGCAATTTGAATGGCGAATGCTTCATCCAGCACGCGAACATCCTCCACCTGCTCCGGCGGAAGCTGTTCATCCTCCGCCGGAGCGGCTTCGTGCCGCAAATTTTCAATGTGTTCGCCGGGCAAGAGCCAAGTCAACTCGACTTGCAATCCCTCCCGGCCATTATTCACCAGCCGGAAATTATCCGCGCTCTTCTTAATCAGATGCATCGCCAACCCCTCTGCCGCGGCATCCTCTTCAAGCGTCGGCGCACCCTTGTATTCGGGAATCATGGAGAGATCGAACGGCAACCCTTTGTTAATGACATTGACGAGGAAGTAAGGGGGTTCAATCTTGAACTCGAAGGTCAACTCGCCCTCGGTAACGTTCCCGTCATCAAACGAAATATGCAGAATGCCCCGGATCAGTTCCTCCACGGAGAGCTCAATGAGCTGGCGCTTGTTTTTATCAATCCCGCAGCGCTCCGATAACGAAGATGCAACCTGCTGAACCGTTCGAATCGTGTCGGTCGAGGGAGGGATCGTTATTCGGACCCAGGTTGCCGCGGGCGGCATCAGGAAAACCTCCTGTCGATCAGGCGCATCAGTTTGCCCGTGCGCGGATTCGTCAGCAGTTCGCCCGGCGTCACCCACTCAACCACCGGCGAATGAACAGCCCCTTTTTCAATGGATTCAGGAAACAACGGACGTTCCTTGTAGAGCGCGTCAATAACAGCCGTCGACATCTCTTTGGGCACATCCGTAGGGTTGGGAACCGCCACGCGCACCGTGCAGCGGTCTCGGCGGTCCTCGTGATCGACAACCAGTTGAAAGGCCACAAAGCCGGTCTCGCCCGCTGCACCACTCAGCACCCGCTGCATATCCTCCATGTAGAAGGTCACCGGACCGATCCGCGCGCCTTTCTCGGTGCGGCCCAACACCTTGAAGCGTCGCCCCGGCGTGCCCGGCGGGTCCGCCCAGCGTCCGCGATCGCCCACAGGATATCGTACGATCGGCATCAGCTTGCGTTGGAAATTGGTAATGTACAGCGCACCCTCCGCGCCGGCATCGTCAAGCGAGCGACCTTCCTCGTCCAGCAATTCAAGAACGGTGCTGTCATCAAATGTCCGATGAACACCGGGTTCGCACGACGCATCCACCCAGCCCATTTCCCCATAGTCCACGCCCGCGATGCCGATGGACCGCACACGACAGCCCGGCACGGCGCGCTGCAAGGCCGCCACCTGATCGGGATACATGGCCTCGCCGCCATACAAGAACTGCGTAACCGTCAGCTTTCCTTTTTCCGCCTCGAGCAGCGGAATCAGATTCATAATCGTCGTCGGAACCCCCGCAACGGTGCTGATCCCGAACTCCTTGACGTTTGCGATAATCTCCTCCGGCGAAGCAAACCCTGCAATCGGGAAATTCACGCCCACCCCGGCTTCTTCGATGCAGCGTCCGACAAAGAGCAGCGAGGCGTAAAGCTGGCCGCCATAAAATATGTTCGCCACGCGCTCACCCGCGCTCAAACCGCCGCGCCGCAAGCCCTGACCGAATTGCCGACAGAACAGGAACCAATCCTCGTTGCTGAAAAATGAAAACTTGGGATTCCCCGTCGTGCCGCCGCTTTTGAAGACCACGCCATCCGTATGAGGTACGGTCAGCAAGCGATTATTTTGCGGCGTGTTGGCTTCCCAATAGTCAACATGATCGGTAATCGGCAACTCGCCCAACGGAGGCGCCGTGCCGCCACGCTTCCATGCCGCGGACCACGCATCCCCGTAATACGGCGAACACTCTCTGACAAAACACAAATGCTCTTGGAGGTTCGTTTCTCTGCTCATCTTAATTCACCCTGTGATCGCAAATCGGTTTCACCTTGCCGCTGGCGCTGACCCGCTCGAACTCGCAATCCGCCACGGCGCGCACCTCAAAACGAAAGGCCAATCCCGTTTGCTCGCTGAAGGCGATTTCCTCATATTGTTCGCGGACCGCCTTTTCCGCGGCGACCGCGTCGCCCTCCGAGCTGATCAACATTTGCAGCACCGTCACATGGCCATCCTCGCGGATATGCAACTGAACCGGCCCCATATAATTCAACTGTTCATCCAGAATGGTCACAAAGCGTCGGGCATTGAAGAAAGGCGCCCCCGCCTTGAACACATCGCCCATGCGGCCTTGCAGATCGAAGCGCGGATCGGTCCGTCCGCATGGGCAGTCGCCCTCCACCCAGCAGCCCGTGTCGCCAATTTCATAGCGGACCACGCGCGGATATTCACGCGCCGAGGACGTAAACAGCAGCCGACCGCTTTGTCCGGCATCCACCGGACGGTCCTCCGCCATGTCCACAATCTCCAGCCGCTGAATCGCGCTCATCAGATGATGCACGCCCCCCTGACAATGCGGACACTGATAGCCCATCGGTCCCGCGTCATTGGAGCCATACGCTATGGAGCGCACTATCTTCACCCCGCACTCATTGGTCAGATACTCCCGCTGCGCCCGCGTCATGCGTTCGCCCCCGAAAAATACCTTCTCGACTTTTCCGCGCAGCAGCTCGCCTTGCGCCTCGAACAAGCCCAGAATATGCGAGGGCAAGCCGATAGCCACATTTGCCTTGTTCAGCAGAATTGTCTGCGCGATTTCACCGAACTCCTGCACCATCCCCATCGGCAACTGGCGCGCACGAAGTTTTTCGAGAATTGTCCAGAAGCTGATAAAACTGCCGTACAAATACCCCGAGGCAAACAAGTTGATCACCAAGTCACGTTCAGGATTCAGTCCCGCTGCCAGCAAGCCATGCGCCGCGCAGGTCATCTGGTCGTGATAGTCATCCCAGGAGAACATCGAATAAACTGGGTTTCCACTCGAACCACCACTGCGAAAAACCAAGTCAGGGCACTGCACGCTTGCGGCCATTTCCTGGAATTGCGCCTTGTGCAGAATCGGGGCAGTGGCCTGTACAGTTCCGGAAGAGGCCGAAGCTTCCAGTTCGTCAAAGCTGCCCACGCCCTCGGCTGCCTCCGGTCCATCCAGGGAAATGCGTCGTGACAGTTGTTGGAGTGCGTAAACTCCGTCGTGCGGCGCGCCCACATAGCTGTCCACCATCTCGCCCGGACGGGCCACCCGCGTGACCCCGGCACTGAAAAGCGCACGGCTGATCTCCGCCAGGGAGCGCAATCCGCAGGCCAGCCCGCAGCTTTGCAGCCAAGCCCGCATGGGCCTCAAAACCGTGGTGATCTCCTCGCGAGCCAGTCCCTTGACCCAAACCGTGCGGTAAAGCGGCGACGGCCGCAATCCCGGGCGTCGGTCCACCAGAACGCGCCAGCGTCCTTCCCGTTGATCCTCGAATATCCGGGTCAGCCCCAGCGCCTCCTCCGCGCGGGCAACCAACATGGTCGTCGTCAGTTCCGCCTGTTCGCTCGCATCCGGCAACCGTCCGGGGATTGTGGGTGAAATCTCGGCCAAGCGTACTGCCAAATCCGCCGCGAACGCTTCCACGCCTGCATCGTCCGCCTCCACGAAAATCGTCTGCGGGCTGGAACAGGCCTGCTGATCCAAACGGCACACGTCCCGCGCCGCTCCTATCAGGGCCGCGTCCCGTTCCGCGCTCCCCGGTCGCAGGCACTCCGCCGCGACATAGCCGAAAGAGACCTTGTGCCCCCAACTGATTACCCGGGCCCCTCCCGGCGCGGCCTGGCGCACCGCCGCAATGGCCTTTTCCCCGCCCCAGACCGATATCGCATCCGCAAACCCGAAGATCGTCTCCAAGCGCTCCCGATCCGTTGAAGCCACATGCACCACCGCGACATACTCTTTTAGACGGCCTCCCGCATCCAGGGAGCACAAGGCTTCCGCGAAACACGCCCCGAATTCCGTATCCCGGGCACTGACTTTGACCACGTTCACGTTCCCGGCCAACAGACTTTCCACCAGCCCCAGCGCGGCCACCGTGAATACATTGGACGGCATTACATGCACCACGCAGCCCAGCGGAGCCCACGCCTCGAACTGCCGCCCCGGATACTTTCTGCTGAGCGTTCCCGGACGAGAACACCCCAACTCCGAGCGCACTCGCCCAAGCAAGGCGTCACGGGACAACGCCCCGGCGATGCCCCGCATCATTGCCTCGACATCCTCGCGGGGCGTGGTCTCACACGCCAGGGCCACCAGCCGCTCGTACAGCTCATCGCCCGGAACAAACCGCCCAGCCAGGGCCTCGGCCGCCACCAGTAAATCCCCGAAGGGAAACGGCGGGCACAGGATCCGCGCCAGCCGCGCCTCCAGTCCCTGCAACGCCGCATCAAGGGCGGCATCATCCACCCATTCACCGAACCAGAAATGTCTATTCATTTCAGCAACTCCGCTGCTGCCGCCGCGCAACTTTTGTTCGCCGAAATGCCGGCACGGCCCAGCACTTCGAACCACGGGGTTGGATGATCACCGCATGGGCAATTATCCGCCGCATGGCGCACCGCCAAGTCCCCCATCACCACGTTGTGCGCCGGAGCCGACGTGATGTAAGGCGACACAAACGAAAGAAATCCCGGTGTTCCGTCCGGCACCGGCTTCAGCGTCTTCAGATCGCGCACCAGTACCCGCGACCACGTAGGCTGATGCAGGCGATGCCTCTTGCAACCCACATACGGCACCGAATGTTCCACGGCTCCATACGTCTCCACGATATGTTCGGAAGGAATTCCCAACTGACGTTCGATGTCCGCGAACAACGTGTCTTTCGAAACGGCCTTGTCCGCGTGTCCCTTCCACCCCCCGCCGAAGATCACGAGACTGCCCTCTGGCAAGCGCAGATCGTCCATGCCCAGGGCACGCATGCGTTCCAGGATAAAATGCAGAAACGCCGGGAAGCCGATGATGCGCACCGGCGTATCTCCAGCCGCCCATGTTTTCAGACGCGCAACGGCTCCGAATGAATCAAACTCATGGCGCCCCCCGCCAATATGGCGCAAGGTCCAGAACTGCTCGGCCACCGGCGCATACCGCATCAAATATTGGTTTGTATTGGACGTGCCCACCTTGATCCCCTCAAAGGGCTCATAGGCATTCACCAAATAATGCGCCGCTGCTTCGCTGAAGATCCCACGCGTCCGCAACGCTCGGTCCACCATTTCCCGGGCGTGCCCGATGGTGAACGCATCAAAAAACATCTGCGACTTTTGTCCTGTTGTGCCCGATGAGGTCAAATGCACCGCCACCCGCGAAAGCGGAATCGAGCGAATCTCATGAAACTTAAAGAAGTTCGCGTGCACTGGAGGCAAGGCCATCACATCCGCCATGCTCCGAAGATGGTCCACCACAATCCCGTTTTGCTCCGCAAAGCATCGGTACCACGGCGAACGCTCCATATGCAGGGCCGTCACCTCTCGCATCGCCGCGACAAACAAATCCTCATACATTTCATCCCGCGCGTAGGCCTCCGGAATCGAACAAAAACGTCGAACTGACTCCGGAATGTCCTCGCCGACACGACCATCCGGTTCGTTGATCATCTGCGCTGCTCCCTTCACATTCAAAAACAAAAAAATGACGTAATCGCTACTCAGCTGCGTTCCGGCTTGTCTCGATTTTTTTCGGCCTCGCAACTCCTTTGCCGGCTTCGTAACATTGAACCATTGCTCGAATAAACATCAATCGGCGCTTCAGGCGATTGGCAATGGTTCGATGAACGAATCCTGGTTCAGTCAGACAAGCGATGCCAAAAAATCGAGACAAGCCGGAACATTCATCAAAGAGCTAAGTAGTTAGTCGAGCCTGAAAAATCCGATATTTTCGTTACAGGATCATCATAGAAGGCTGACGGGTTGTGGTGCCGAAAAACAGCCAAAGCGTAAAAAGGGCAAAAAAGTGTTCGAACTTCCGAATCCACTTCCTGAAATTGAATGCCGCGGCAGCCATGAACAGGTTGATCGCGTCGCCGAGAACCCCTTTCAGGTAGTTTCGGGACAAGCGATGATCCTGTTTCAGGTGACCAATTATCGGCTCTATTCCTGCTCTACGGCGAAAACGCTCACGGGCGATCCGCCGTTGATAGGGGCTATCGCTTTTCTTCGGACGCCCTGGCCGCAGGATTTT